>JASFMS010000243.1:0-4565 GCA_050117435.1 Ectothiorhodospiraceae bacterium
TCAGCCACAGATGAACACAGATGGATCGGATGCAAAGCGGTAGGGCTCATGCTCATCGCGGTGGCGTGATTTCTCACGTCAAGCCGATCTTCCAGCCTTCTCAATCCGTGTTCATCTGTGTCCATCTGTGGCTAGTATCAGACGCGTTCGATGGCGACCGCCGTGGCTTCCCCGCCGCCGATGCACAACGACGCCACTCCCTTCTTGAGGTCATATTTCTCCATCGCCGCCAGCAGGGTGACGATGAGGCGGGCGCCGGAGGCGCCGATGGGGTGGCCCAGGGCGCAGGCACCGCCGTGGACGTTGACCTTGTCGTGGGGCAGATCCAGGTCGTGCATGGCGGCCATGGTCACCACGGCGAAGGCCTCGTTGATTTCGTAGAGGTCCACCTCGGCGCTGGTCCAGCCCACCCGCTCCAGCAGCTTCTCCATGGCGGCCACCGGCGCCGTGGTGAACCAGGCCGGCGCCTGGGCGTGGCCGGCATGGCCCTTGATCTCGGCCAGCGGCGTCAAGCCGCGGCGCTCCGCTTCGGAGCGGCGCATGAGCATCAGTGCGGCGCCACCGTCGGAGATGGAGCTGGAGTTCGCCGGGGTCACGGTGCCGTCCTTGCGGAAGGCGGGCTTGAGCTGCGGAATTTTCTCGATGTTGGCGTTGCCCGGCTGCTCGTCGTGGCGCACCTCCACGTCGCCCTTGCGCGTGCTCACCGTTACCGGGGTCACCTCGCGGTCGAAGGTGCCATCGGCGATTGCCCGGTTGGCCCGGTTCAGGGATTCGATGGCAAAGGCGTCCTGAGCCTCGCGGCTGAAGCCGTAGTGCTCCGCCGTGTCTTCGGCAAAGGTGCCCATGAGGCGGCCTTTGTCGTAGGCATCCTCCAGGCCGTCAAGGAACATGTGATCCAGCACCTGCCCGTGGCCAAGACGATAGCCGGAGCGGGCCCGGTCCAGCAGGTACGGTGCGTTGGTCATGCTCTCCATGCCGCCGGCGGCCATGACGTCGTTGGTACCCACGGCGATCAGGTCATGTGCGAGCATGAAGGCCTTCATCCCGGAGCCGCAGACCTTGCTTATGGTGGTGCAGGGCACCGACTGGGGAATGCCCGCGCCTATCGACGCCTGGCGTGCCGGCGCCTGGCCCATTCCGGCAGGCAGGACGTTGCCCATGAAGACTTCCTGGACGTCGTCTCCGGTGAGACCGGCGCGCTCCATGGCTGCTGCGATGGCGGCCGCGCCGAGTTCCGGCGCGCGCTTGGCAGCCAACGCACCCTGGAAACCGCCCATGGGCGTGCGGGCGTAGCTGACAATGACAACGGGGTCGGTAGTCATTTGCTCACTCCGTGCGGCCCATTTTGGGCCGCGAACAGTCAATATGGGATTTGCGGTCGCCGTCAGCCGGTTTCGGAGAACAGCTCGCGGCCGATCAGCATACGGCGGACTTCGCTCGTGCCCGCGCCGATCTCGTAGAGCTTGGCGTCACGCAGCAGCCGGCCGGTGGGATACTCATTGATGTAGCCGTTGCCGCCCAGCAGCTGAATGGCGTCCAGAGCCATCTGTGTCGCTTTTTCGCCCGCGTACAGGATGGCGCCGGCGGCGTCCTTGCGGGTGGTCTCCCCGCGATCGCAGGCGGCGCCCACGGCATATACGTAGGCCTTGCAGGCGTTCATGGTGGTGTACATGTCCGCCACCTTGCCCTGGACCAACTGAAACTCGCCGATGGGCTGGCCGAACTGCTTGCGCTCGTGGATGTAGGGCACCACTGCGTCCATGCACGCCTGCATGATGCCGAGCGGGCCGGCCGCCAGCACCGCGCGCTCGTAGTCCAGTCCGGACATGAGCACACGCACACCCTTGTTGACATCGCCGAGCACCTGTTCCTCGGGCACACGGCAGTCCTCGAATACCAGCTCGCAGGTATCCGAGCCCCGCATCCCGAGTTTGTCCAGCTTCTGCGCGGTGGAGAAGCCGGGCATGCCCTTTTCGATGAGGAACGCGGTAATGCCGCGGGAGCCCGCGTCCGGATCGGTTTTCGCGTAGACCACCAGCGTATCCGCCTCCGGGCCGTTGGTGATCCACATCTTGTTGCCGTTGAGGACGTACTCGTTCCCCTGCTTCTCGGCGCGCAGGCGCATGCCAACGACGTCGGATCCGGCTCCGGGCTCGGACATCGCCAGCGCGCCGACATGTTCGCCGCTGCACAGCCCGGGCAGATACTTGTGGCGCTGCTCGTCGGTGCCGTTGAGCCGAATCTGATTGACGCAGAGATTGGAGTGCGCGCCGTAGGACAGGCCGATGGAGGCCGAGGCGCGGCTGATTTCCTCCATGGCGACCATATGGGCCAGATAACCCATGCCGGTGCCGCCGTAGGCTTCCTCGACCGTTACGCCGAGCAGGCCCAGCTCGCCGAGCCGGGGCCAGAGCTCGCGGGGGAAGGTGTTGGTCCTGTCGATCTCCTCGGCGCGCGGGGCGATCTCCTTCTGCGCGAACTCCCGGACGGCGTCCCGGAGCATCTCGATCTCATCACCTAGGGCGAAATTCAGGCTTGGCAGCTGCATGGCCTCTCTCTCGTCTCCGCTGTCCCCTGGGGCAACCGTCCGGGCGCGTTGCTCGTCCGGCGTCACCGAGGATAGTTTTCGTTTACGTAAACGTCAACTTGCGGTCGCGACCGCAACGCGGTTGGCGGGATCGACCGGTCAGGCCGTCGCCCCCTTCTCCCTCAGGCGCTTTTCTTCCAGAAGCAGTCGGCAGCGGCGCTCGGAGTCTTCGAGCTCCTGCAGGGCCTCCTCCACGTCACGGCGCTGCTGGGCCAGTGCCTCGCGCTTTTCCTGAAGAATCTCGACGTAGCGTTCGAGCTGTCTCTCCTCGCCGTGGGCCATGTCGTAGAGGTCAAACACCTCCTTGATCTCCGCCAGCGTCATTCCCAGCCGCTTGCCGCGAAGGGTGAGCTTCAGTCGTGTGCGGTCGCGCTGGCTGTAAATGCGCCGTTGGCCGTCACGCCGCGGGGAGAGCAGGCCACGGTTCTCGTAGAAGCGGATCGCGCGTGTGGTGATGTCGAATTCACGCGCTAGATCGCTGATGGAGTAGGTGGAGCCCTTGGTGCTCTCGCGGATGGCACCTTTGTCTTTGTTTGCCTGGCGCATCGCGCTCCTGCCGTATCAGATTGCCGTTTACGTAAACGTTAATATAAAAGATACGCGATTATAATACTAACCCGATCCTGGCGAGGCCTGTCCCCGCTGCAGGGCGGTTGCGGCTGCGGGGTTGCCCGGACTCGGCCGTCTTCGCGCGCCGGAAATCAACCTGTTATTGACATACGTCATCAGCGTGACTAAGCCCATAACCGATACTTCTCCGCGCAATCGACACCGCATCGTCTTATCCGTGCGCCGGCTTTGGTCCGGTCCGGCGGCGATGCACACGAAAGGGGAGTGACAATGGCTCTGAAGGATATCCTGGTTTACCTGGACGAATCGAAACAGGCTCCGCAGCGGCTGGATACCGCGATAGCAATCGCCGAGCAGCACCAGGCGCACCTGACAGGGCTTGCCGTCGCGGAGACGGCTCACATCCCGGACTTCATGCCGCGGGACCTGGTGCGGCGGCAGCAGGAACTTGCGCGGGAGCGCAATCAGCGAATCAAGAAGGCCTTCGAGGACCGCGTCGCCAACGTCCAGTTGAGCACGGAGTGGCGGGAAGTGGACAAGACGCGCTCGGACGAGAGCGTGCTGGACGTGCTCGCCCTGCATGCTCACTACAGTGATTTGGTGGTTGTCGGCCAGCCGGATCCCGAAAAGGCCGATGGCACGGTGCCGCTGGATCTCCCCGGCAAGCTGGCGATGGTGGCGGGCCGTCCGGTGATGGGCATTCCGTACGCATGGCGCCCTGCGGCCGTCGGCCGCCGCGTGCTCGTGGCCTGGAACGCCAGCAGGGAAGCGACGCGTGCGGTTCATGATGCCTTGCCGATGCTGCAGCAGGCGGAGGACGTCCGCATTCTGGCTCTTACCCGCAAACGCGGACTCGGCGGACACGGCGAGATGCCGGGCGCGGATATCGCCGCCCACCTGGCCCGGCACGGCGTCAAGGCGGAGGCGGAGCATGGCGTCGTGGAGGATATTCGGGTGCCCGAAGCGCTTCTTTCCGCCGCCGCGGATTACGGCGCGGACCTGCTGGTAATGGGCGCCTACGGCCGCCCGCGCCTGCGCGAGATCATGCTGGGCGGCGCCAGCCACGGCGTGCTCCAGAACATGACGGTGCCGGTGCTGATGGGGCATTAGGGGTTGATTGGTTAATTCGTTAATTGGTTAATCGGGTGACGGGGCGCGGCTTCGCTCTGGCTCCGGGAGCCGCGCCCGCGGGAGGTCGCCCTTCGCGGTTGGATGGGCCTAGCGTAGCGATGCCCATCGGAAAGGATTGTGCAATGAGTGCTGGGGACTGAACGGGGAGGCCGGAGGCTCGTTAGGGTACGCAGCGCGCACGGCTCCCCATCGGCGGCCGGAGCGCCGACACGGGATGAAAACCACCTTAAAATCAGCCCGATGCCGCCAACCTCGCTTCAGTCCTTCAGTCCTTCAG
>JASFMS010000244.1:0-4556 GCA_050117435.1 Ectothiorhodospiraceae bacterium
GGAGAAGGTGCAGGGCATCATGCGCGAGCACGGCGCCTCCCGCATCCAGGTGGCCGAGACCGAGCAGGACAAGGCCCGTTTCTGGGCCGGCCGCAAGGCCGCGTTCCCGGCGGTGGGACGCATCTCTCCGGACTACTACTGCATGGACGGCACCATCCCCCGCAGCCAGCTGGCGTTCGTGCTGAAGCGCATCGCCGAGATGTCCGCGGAACACGGGCTGCGCACGGTGAACGTCTTCCACGCCGGCGACGGCAACCTTCACCCGCTGATCCTCTTCGACGGCAACAAGCCCGGCGAGCTGGAGCAGGCGGAGGAGCTGGGCAGCCGCGTTCTGCGACTGTGCGTGGAAGTCGGCGGCACCGTCACCGGCGAGCACGGGGTGGGCATGGAGAAGATCAACGAAATGTGCGTCCAGTTCACCGAGCCGGAAATCCAGCAGTTCCACGCCGTGAAGGCGGCCTTCGACCCGAACGGTCTGCTCAACCCCGGCAAGGGCATCCCGACCCTGGCCCGCTGCGCCGAGTTCGGCAAGATGCACGTGCACCACGGCGAACTGCCCCACCCCGAGCTGGAACGTTTCTGAGACGAATCGACCCATGGCGCGAATCAAGGACCTGACACAGGAAATCACCGAGCGCGTGGCTTCGGCGCATGCCGAGGAAACCGCACTGGAGATCCGCGGCGGCGGCTCCAAGAGTTTCTACGGCCGCACGCCCGGCGGCGAACCGCTGGAGGTAGGCGAGCACCGGGGGGTGGTGAACTACGAGCCCAGCGAGCTCATCATGACTGCCCGGGCCGGCACACCGCTGAAGGAACTGGAGTCCGATCTTGCGGAGGCCGGCCAGATGCTGGCCTTCGAGCCACCCCACTTCGGCGGCGGCGCGACGCTGGGCGGGGCGGTGGCCGCCGGCCTGTCCGGCCCCCGTCGGCCCTATTCCGGGGCGCTGCGGGACATGGTGCTCGGCCTGCGGCTCGTCAACGGCAAGGGCGAGGTACTGCGCTTCGGCGGCGAGGTCATGAAGAACGTGGCCGGCTACGACGTCTCCCGGCTCAACGCCGGCGCGATGGGCACGCTGGGCGTGATCCTGGACGTCTCGCTGAAGGTGCTCCCGCTGCCGGAGTCCGAGCACACGATGGTGCTGGACGCGACGCCCGAAAAGGTCTTTGGACTGAGCGAACAATGGCTGCGCGCCGGCGCCCCCCTGTCCGGGCTGGTGCATGACGGCGAGCGGCTGTACGTTCGCCTGTCCGGCGCCAGCAGCGGCGTCGAGCAGGCAACGCGGGAAATCGGCGGGGACCGGGTCAACGACGCCCCCGGGTTCTGGCGTGGCATAAGGGATCATTCCCACCCCTTCTTCGACACAGAGGACGACACCCCACTCTGGCGCCTGGCCCTGCCACCGGCGGCCGGCCTTCCGGAACTGGCGGGCAAACGCCTGGTGGACTGGGGCGGCAAGCAGCTGTGGCTGCGCACCGACGCCGCGGACGCGGAAATCCGCGCGGAGGCGGAACGCCTCGGCGGCCACGCAGTGCTGTTCCGCGGCGGCGACCGGGACGGCCAGGTCTTTCACCCGTTGCAGCCCGGTATGATGCGCCTGCACCAGCGCCTGCGCGACGCCTTCGACCCCAAGCGCATCCTCAATCCCGGACGCCTCTACCAGGATCTCTGACGCAAAGACGGCCATCATGCAGACGCATCTCGCCGATTTCATCAAGGACACGCCCGAGGGCCGCGAGGCCAACGATATCCTGCGCAAGTGCACCCACTGCGGGTTCTGCCTCGCCAACTGTCCCACCTACCGGCTGCTGGGCGACGAGCTGGACAGCCCGCGCGGGCGGATCTACCAGGTCAAGCAGGTACTCGAGGGCGCGGAGCCCACGGAAAGCATTCAGCTTCATCTCGACCGCTGCCTCACCTGCCGCGCCTGCGAGACCACCTGTCCCTCCGGCGTAGAGTACGGCCGCCTGGCGGATCTCGGCCGGCAGATCGTGGAAGAGCGCGTTCCGCGCACCGGCCAGGCACGCTACCTGCGCGCGGCTCTGCGCACCGTGCTGCCGCGGCGCCGTCTCTTCGGCGGTCTGCTCGCACTGGGCCGTGCCTTCCGGCCGCTGGTCCCCGGCCGGCTGCGCGGCAAGATTCCGTCCCGGCGCCCGGCCCCCGCGTGGCCGGCGACGCAGAGCCGGGACCGCATGGTGCTGGTATTCGAGGGCTGCGTTCAGCCCGCCCTGGAACCGCCCATCAACCCGGTCACCGCTCGCGTCCTGGACGCCCTGGGCATCGATGCGGTGCGCGTCAGCGAGGCCGGCTGCTGCGGGGCCGTGGACCAGCACATGGGGGCCCCGGAGAAGGCTCGCCAGCGCATGCGGCACAACATCGATGCCTGGTGGCCGTACATCGAATCGGGCGCCGAGGCCATCGTCGTCAACGCCAGCGGCTGCGGCGCGCAGGTCGTCGACTACGGCCATCTTCTCAGGGACGATCCGGACTACGCGGAAAAGGCCCGGCGCGTCACGGAGCTGACCGTGGACCCGGTAGAGCTGCTGGAGCGCCACGCGGACCGGCTGGAGCCGGCGGACGACGCCCCCCGGCGCATCGCCTTCCAGACGCCCTGTACCCTGCAGCACGCCATGAAGCTCAACGGCCGGGTGGACGGGCTGCTGGCGCGCATCGGCTTCGAGATGACCCCGGTGCCGGACGCCAACATCTGCTGCGGCTCGGCGGGCACGTACTCGGTGCTTCAGCCGGACATGGCCAAGCGGCTGCGGCGCCAGAAGCTGGACAATCTCAACAGCGGCAAGCCCGATCTCATCGCTACCGCGAACATCGGCTGCCTGACCCATCTGAACGAGGCGTCGGAATTGCCCGTGCGGCACTGGCTGGAGCTTGTTAAGGTTAGGGCCTCCTGAGGAAGCGCCGGAGACTTCGGCCCGATTGCGCCGAGTCCTCCGGCGGCTTTCCCCGAGTCGGTTCGATTCCACAACCTCGCGAGGAGGCCGATGGCACAGCGTCGTTTTCCGCTAGTGATCGCACCCGAAGAGCTGAAGGACCGGCTGGAGGAGGACAACCTCCTCATCGTCGACCTCAGCAACCCCCAGAACTACTCCCAGCGCCACGTTCCGGGCGCGGTGAACCTGCCCTACGGGTACCTGCTGGCCCAGCGGCCGCCGGCCATGGGCCTGCTTCCGGACACGAATCATCTCAGTCAGGTGATGTCCGCCATCGGCCTGCGCCCGGATGTTCACGTCATCGCCTACGACGACGAGGGCAACGGCCGCGCAAGCCGTCTGCTGTGGACCCTGGAGGCGCTGGGCCACTTCGACTTCTCGCTGCTGGACGGGGGGCTCGTGGCCTGGGCCGCCGCCGGTCTGCCCATGGACAGCGGCGCGGTTGAACCTCAGCGCTCCGACTACCAGGCGACCATCGAGAACCCGGACGTGCTCGCCGACAAGGACTACATCCTCGAGCACCTGGAGGACGACAACACCGTCGTCCTGGACGCCCGCTCCGCCGCCGAATACAGCGGCGCCGACGTCCGCGCCGCCCGTGGCGGCCACATCCCCGGGGCGGTGAATCTGGAGTGGACCGAGGCCATCGACCGGGGCAACAACCTGCGTCTGCAGCCGGTGGAAACGCTGCGCACCATGCTCAAGCAACGCGGCATCACCCCGGACAAGGAAATCGTCACCCACTGCCAGACGCATCACCGCTCGGCGCACACCTTCATGGTGCTGCGCTACCTGGGGTATCCCAACGTTCGAGGCTATGCGGGCTCCTGGTCCGAGTGGGGCAACGACCCGGACGCGCCGGTGGAAACCGGCGAGTCCTGAGGCGGACGCGCCCTCGCAGCGCGGCAAGGGTTCGAAAGGACCGGCTTCGCCGCGGGGGCGCGGCTCCCACACCGGAAAACCCGGGCGGCGGGTCCATCAGTCGGTAGGGTGCGCCGTGCGCACCTTCCACGTCGACTGTCGTTCTCCACGCTGCCGGTGCGCACGGCGCACCCTACGGAAAGATCCAATTCGCCACGGGGGCGCGGCTCCACACCGGAAGTGCCTCCGCAGCGCATCAACAGGTGTGGGAGCGGCGCCCTCGCCGCGAATCTCCAACGGGTTCGTGGATACCGTCTCGCGGGTCAAGCACGTAGGCCGGAATAAGGACCGTCAGGGACGTTTCCGGCGTCTCCCCACATCGCAGCCCTCACGATGCGGCGCCGGGAACGCTGCGCTTATCCCGGCCTACGACCGAGACATTGTGAAAAAAACGCCCGCGTGCGGTGAACGCCGCGATCCTCGCACACGTTGGGAACGACGGGCATCCAACGATGGGCATCGCTGCCGCTCTGCCCATCATCCCCCGCGCCGGCAAGAACTACGGCGATTTTCTCACAAGCTCTCAGTCGAACTTGATGCCCTGTGCCAGGGGCAGCTCCCGGGAATAATTGACGGTATTGGTCTGCCGGCGCATGTAGGACTTCCAGACGTCCGACCCGGATTCGCGGCCGCCGCCGGTCTCCTTCTCACCGCCGAACGCACCGCCGATCTCGGCGCCGCTGGGGCCG
>JASFMS010000245.1:0-4543 GCA_050117435.1 Ectothiorhodospiraceae bacterium
CGGGGCTTGCTCGGATGTTTCGCCGCCAACCCGTTGTCCGGCCGGCGGAATGTTGCGTTTTTTGCAGTATTGGCAGTGGCGATTGAAAAATCAATTGATATTGTTATGTTGTTTTTAGTGAATTTTTCTCACATACCGAGAGCGCTTTCATGTCCGGCCGTCTGCCTCCGTTGAACCCCCTTCGCGCCTTCGAGGCCACGGCCCGACGAGGCTCCGTGTCCGCCGCCGCGAGGGAGCTGAATGTTACCCACGGTGCTGTGAGCCATCAGATTCGGGCCCTGGAGTCGGCGCTGAACGTACAACTGTTCGAACGGGCGGCGCAGCGGCTGAAGCTCACGGCCCAGGGGGCTCTGCTTCTGCCCGCGGTGTCCTCGGCCTTCGAGGAGATCGCGTCCGCCACCGCCGAGATGACGCGGCCCTCGACCCGGGGCGACCTGGCGGTGAGCTGTACCCCGGCGCTGCTATCGTTCTGGCTGCTGCCGCGGATCCGCGAGTTCACGGAACAGTTCCCGGACGTCCGGCTCACGCTGTCATCGTCCAACGATCCGGCGAACATTCAGTCTCCGGAGCACGACGTCTGCATCGTCTACGGTGATGGAAGCTGGACGGACTGCTGGGTGCGGCTGTGGTCCCACCTCGACCTCTTCCCGGTGGTCAGCCCAACGCTACTCAATAGCCAGCCACTGCGGACCATCCGGGACCTGCGAAATCATGTGATGCTACACATTCAGGACTACCGGGAGTGGCACGCCTGGCTCTGCGAGTTGGACGCCCTCGATCTAACCACCCGCTGCACGCATCACTTCCTCAGCGATGCCCGGCTCGGGCTGGAAGCGGCGGTGCTCGGGCACGGCGTGGCGCTGGGTGACACAATGACCGCCAGTAGCCTGCTGTCGAAAGGGGTTCTCGTGCGGCCGTTCGACCGCGCCGTGCCGGCCGTGGACAGCTTCTATATCGCCTGCCGCAGCGAGGCGAGGGCGGCTCCCATCGTGAAGGTTTTCATCGACTGGCTCTATGCCGCCAAGGACGAAAGCAACGCCCGCACCGAGCCGCAGACCTCGGGACGCAAGACGCGACGCCGCGGTGCGAGCCCGGCTACCGCGGAATCTGGCAGTGCCGTTGCCTCCATGGGCACGTCCGGGGCAGGCTCTGCGTCCTGACCGGGACATCGCAAGCCGCACCAACACTGACCTCCCGGGAGAAATGGTGCGGATAACCGCATGAACGAAAACAGATCAGGTACACGACTCCCGCCATGACTGACGCCGCTACATTCAATCGAGCCGTGCACCGGCTCGCGCCACCGCCCATTTCCTCCGTCCAGCAGTGGGCGAAAAGCTACAGCGGTGACCGGGGGCCGCTTGTGGATCTTGCCCAGGCCGTGCCGGGCTATCCGCCTCATCAAGACCTTCTGCGCTGGCTGGCGGATGCTGCCGGGCGGGCCGAGAACTGCGGATACGGCCCCATTGAGGGGGAACCCGAACTCCGCCACGCCTACGCTCGGCACGTCACCGAGCTCTACGGCGCCGGGGTCGGCCCGTCGAACATCCACATCACCGCCGGCTGCAACCAGGCGTTCGTGGCGGCGGTGATGGCCATTGCCGAGGCAGGGGAGAGCGTTCTCCTCGTCACCCCCTTCTACTTCAATCACGCCACGTCACTGGAAATGCTCGGCATTCATCCGCAGCTGGTGAAAAGCCGGGCGGATGCCGGTTTCGTTCCCGATCCCGAAGCCATCGAGGCTGCCATTCATCCCGGTGTGCGTGCGTTGGCCCTCGTGACGCCGAACAATCCCACCGGCGCGGTCTATCCCCGGGAAACCGTCCAGGCCATTTACGACGTGTGCCGCCGAAACGGCATCTGGCTGCTGCTGGACGAGACGTATCGCGACTTCCTGGAGCGGGCGGAGAGCAGCCCCCACGACCTTCTGGTTCAAACCGGATGGGAAGACACGGTCATTCAGCTCTACAGCTTCTCGAAGTCCTTCTGCATACCGGGGCATCGATTGGGGGCCATCACCGCAGGCCCCGACGTGATCGCGGAGGTCGCCAAGATCATGGACAACCTTCAGATCTGTGCGCCACGCGTCCCGCAGAAGGCCGTCGCCCGGGGACTGCCTGCCCTGATCGAGTGGCGCGAGAACAATCGCCGGGAAATCCTTGATCGTGCGAGAGCTTTTCAGTCGGCTTTGGCGCCGTTGTCGGAATGGGAGATCTGTTCCCTCGGCGCCTACTTTGCCTATGTCCGGCATCCGTTCGAAGGGTCCACTTCGGTGCAGATCGCCGAACGGCTGGCCCGCGAGGCCGGTGTAGCGACGGTGCCGGGCGAGTACTTCGGACCCGGTCAGGAGCGCTACCTTCGCGTCGCGTTTGCGAACGCCAACGCAGAGAGTACGGCGCTGCTGACCCGCAGACTTCGTTCGCTCGCCTGACCCGTCGTCGGTACCATTCGCGGAGCACCGGCGTCCGAGGGCGGTATTTTCCTAACCTCACGCCACGGGAAACGCAGAGGAGGGTGCTGATGAGCGTTCCCGGTGTCTCCCGCATTCTCGTCTCGGGCGCCGACCGGATAGCCCTCCTTGGCGCCCTGCGAGGCACCTTTGCCGCGTTGGTGCCGTTCGTTGTGCTCAGCAGTCTCGGGCACGTGGACTATGCCCTGTTCACCACCATCGCCGCGCTGAACGTCTCCATTGCCGATTCCGGCGGCGCCTACCGGGAGCGCCTCGCGGTTATGAGCGCCGTGGCTCTTGTCGTACCCGTGCTGTTGATAGCCGGGATGCAGGTAAGCGGAGTTTGGTGGCTCGCCACGCCGGCCATGTTCCTGGTGGCCATGCTGGGCGGCCTCGGCCGGCTGTGGGGCGCTCCGGGGACGGCACTCGGGCTCATCGGAAGTATTGTTTTCCTGATTGGCGTTGAGATACCGGGCGGTTTCCTTCAAAGCCTGCAGTACGCGGGTTTCTACCTTCTCGGCGCGTTTTGGACCGTACTGCTCTCACTCCTGATCTGGCGCGTCCGTCCCTATCGCCGCGTCCGCTACGAAATCGGCGAGTCGTTTCGACTGCTCGCTCTTATGGCGCGGGATATGCGGCACGCCGTCTCTGTGTCCGGAAGTCGCATGGAGCAGGATTCGAGATTGGCTCAAGCAAGAGTACGGGAGGCGATTACTCGAGCCCGTCAGGGCCTGGGAGAGACGGTCACCGCGTCCCGGGCACTGTCACAGACCGTTTCCGACCTCGTCGTGCTCCTTCGTGCGGCGTCCCGAATCAATGCGTCGCTCGGAGGCCTCGCTGGTGCCATGGCGCGTCAGTCGCCCAGGCGAGATTACGACTCCGGCCCAGCCGTTCGCCCCGACCGGACGCTAGTGGCAATCGAGCGCGACTGCCGGAGTGTCGCCACCGTTCTGCTGGAAAAGCCGCACCGCGGCGATGTCGTCGTTGAGCCCGATTCGGAGCCGGAGGCCTTCAGCGCCTCCAGCGATGGCTCAACGAATGGTCCCGGCGAAGTGAAAACGCTGGTGGACGTTATTGCCCGTTACCTCAATAGCGCAGCACACGCCGCGGAACGGCTGGTGGCGGGCGAGAGCGCCGCCGGCCGCATTCTGCCACCGTTACACGGCCCCGCATTCCCGGCAGTGAGCCGGTCTACAGTGGTTGCGAACTTCAGTCTGCAGTCCCTTGTATTCGCTCACGCTTTACGCGTCGCGACGGTGTCCGCGCTGGGCATGGCGGCCTTTCTGTTACTGGCAATCCCTCACAGCGTCTGGATTCCCCTGACCACGCTCATCATCCTGCAGCCCAACGTAGGCGCGACAGTAACCCGCGCCTTGCACCGAACGGCGGGAACCGTCCTTGGCTCGCTGCTTGCCGGTGCCATCGTTTTCCTTTTCCCGACAGCAGCCGCGCTGCAGGTATCCATCATCGGATGTCTGTTCCTGACGCTGCTTTTCTTCCGCCGCCACTACTGGCTGGCCGTGGTTTTTCTCACACCGCTTATCATCCTTCTGCTGACGATCATGGTTCAGCACCCCTGGACCACGATTGTCGAGCGGGTCGCGAATACGTTAGCGGGCGCGGCTCTCGCACTCACAGCCGGGCACCTTCTGTGGCCACGCTGGGAATTCCGCCGCTTTCCGGAAGAGGTGGCAGCGGCGGTTGACGCCAACAAGCAGTACCTCACCGAACTCATTGACGCCGCTGGGCACGGCACGGAGGCAAACTGGCCCTTGGCGGGAGCCCGTGCGCACGCAGAGCTTGCGACCAGCAACGCCAGAGCATCTTTGGAACGCATGCTCACCGAGAGTCGAGAATTCGATGAACGCGCGAGGCGCGCGCTCAGAATGGTTACGCACGTGGAGCGGCTCACAAGACACGTCACACGGCTGTCCATCTATCTGCACGAACGACCGGGCGCCGTGGTGCCGTTCGGTGAACTGAGCTCCCGATTGCAAGAGGATCTGGAGGAGTTGGCGATCGCGGTAGCCAAGGATAGATCGGTCAGCGGAGAAGCGTCACTTGAATCCGCCTACGCAAAAACCCGGCAGGAAT
>JASFMS010000246.1:0-4538 GCA_050117435.1 Ectothiorhodospiraceae bacterium
CGCCACCGAGCGCAGGCTCACGCTGTTGGCGGGATAGCTGTCCTCGGTCCAGTGCCACGAGTCGGCCTCGCGATGGAGCACGCCCTGCTCCTCCAGGTAGGCCAGCAGCTCCTCCAGGTTTTCGCCGCCAAAGCGCTCTCCCTTTCTGAACGGCAGCTCGAAGGCGGCGCAGCGCACGTGATCCAGCAGGATCAAAAGCTGGTCCGGATCGATGCGGGCGTGTTCCGGCGAGGAACCCAGGAAAAACTCCGGATTGCGAACGATGTACTGGTCCAGAGGCTGGCTGGTAGCAACCAGTACGCCCAGCGCTGGACGGTTCCTGCGCCCGGCACGCCCGAGCCGTTGCCAGGTGGCGGCGATGGTGCCCGGATAGCCGTTGAGGATGCATACGTCCAGGGAGCCGATATCCACGCCGAGTTCCAGTGCCGAAGTGGCGATGACGCATTCGACGCCGCCGGCCCGCAGAGCCCTTTCCGTGCGTCGGCGCTCCGTGGGCAGATAACCGCCGCGGTACGCCGCTACCCGCGTCGGCTTGCGCGGATCGCTGTCGAAAACGTCCTTCAGGTACTTGGTAAGCACCTCGACCATGAGCCGGGTTCGCGAAAAGATGATGGTCTTCAGCCCGCCGCGAACCGCCATGCGGGCGATTCGCGTGCTCTGAGAGCGGGCGGAGGCGCGAATGCCCAGGTCCGCGTTGATCACCGGCGGATTCCACAGCAGCAGGTTTTTCTCTCCCGCCGGCGCACCGCTTTCCGTAATGGCCTCCACATCGTCGCCCACTAGCTGGGATGCCAGCTCCGCCGGGTTGGCGATGGTCGCCGAGGAGAGAATGAACACCGGGTCGGCGCCATAGAAGCGGCAGACCCGGCGCAGCCGGCGCATGACGTTGGCAACGTGGGAGCCGAACACGCCCCGGTAGGTGTGCATCTCGTCGATTACCACGTAGCGCAGGCTTTCGAAGAACTGTGCCCACTTGGTGTGGTGCGGCAGCACGCCCTGGTGGAGCATATCCGGATTGGAGACGACGATATCCCCCTTGGTTCGCACCGCCTTGCGGGCATCACCCGGGGTATCGCCGTCGAAAGTGTATGCCCGGATGCCGAGTCCGCCCGCCTCGTTCAGCTCCATGAGCTCCGCCACCTGATCCTGGGACAGCGCCTTGGTGGGAAACAGATACAGGGCCTTGGAGCGCTCCCGGAGCGCGTCCTGCAGCACGGGCAGGTTGTAGCAAAGGGTCTTTCCGGACGCGGTGGGCGTGACCACCACGACATTGCGCCCCGAGCGGACCCGCTCCCAGGCGTCCCGCTGGTGACTGTAGAGGCGCTGAACCCCACGCGAGGTCAGGCCGCGGCAAAGCCGCTCGTCCAGTTCCTCCGGGAGCTCGGCATAGCGCCCCTCCCGTGCCGGCACTACCAGCTCTCCGGTGATGCGCCCCCGATATTTCTGCTTTATGCGTCGCGTCAGGCGGCGAACGGGATCACTGGGACCAGAATCTTCCAGGGGAGCCGGTGTGCTCATTGGCGTCTCGACGTGCGACAGTTTTTCTGCTCTTATCGTAGAGAACGTCGAGAGAACGAACAAGCTTTCCTATGCAGACTCTTACGCACCGCCAGCGTGCCATCGTGGAATACCTACAGGACTGCGCGCGGCAGTCTTATGCACCCTCGCTGGACGAGATTTGCGGCGCACTGGGGCTCCGTTCCCGGGGCTCCCTTCACAAGCAGATTCAGGCGCTGGTGGACATGGGCCTGGTCGAACCCATGGGGGGGCGCAAACGCGGCGTCCACCTCACCGACGCCGTTGTCGCGGACGACGAGCTGCCCCTGCTCGGCCGCATCGCCGCCGGCCGCCCCATCGAAGCGGTGGCACAGCCCGAGTCGGTCCCGGTTCCGCCTCAGCTCCGTGGGCGCGGCGAGTGCTATGTGCTGGAGGTGCGCGGGGACTCCATGATCGACGAGGGCATACTCGACGGCGACTGGGTCGTCGTCGAGCACCGCGACCACGCCCGCAACGGCGAGCTGGTCGTGGCGCTGGTGGACGACGAGGAAGCCACGCTCAAGCGTATCGAGCAACGCCCCGGGATGGTGGTGCTATATCCCGCCAACCCCGCCTACAGCCCGATCCGGCTGACTCCCGATCGAGTGACCATTCAGGGAGTGGTAGTGGGTCAGATGCGGCGCTACTGAGATCCCGGGGATTCCGGCGCGAGTATCATGCCCTCCATGATCTCGACGGCGTGCCCGCCAACGCGAACCCCTTCAATGTGCTCCCGCGTGCCCAGCAGGCCGACCCGCGCCATGCCCGGACGGCCCATCCAGTGCCCCTGCTCCGCTATGAATTCCGGAGCCTCGATCAGGCCACGGCGGTAGAGGTACGCGGCCATTCCGCCCGTTGCGGACCCGGTAAACGGATCCTCGGCCGTGTCCGGCGGCACGCCAAAGTGGCGGGCGAAAGTGGCGCCCGCCGTCGTCGCACCGCCCAGGACGAAGAGATGGGGACTGAAGAAATCGCCCTTTTCGCGAAGGGCACTGTAGCGGACCGCATTCACCCGGCAGCTGCGAAGCGCCTGACTGTCGCGCAGCGGAACCATGAGCTGCGGCGTTCCGGTGCTCACCGTCAGGATGGGATGTCCCGGCAACAGATCGTCTTCCGTGAGCCCGAATGCGGGCATGACCTCGGCCGGATCGTGCTCGCCCAGGAATTCCGGCGCCAGCTGGGTCATGGTGATCAACGGCGCCCCCCCGTCCTCTTCCGTCACGTCCACGGGAATGATTCCCGCGGGCAGCTCGAGGGTCACGCTGCAGTCACCGCCCTGCCGGTTAAGGCGGCCCGTGGACAGCAGCCCGTAAACGGTCGCCACTGTCGGGTGTCCCGCCATGGGAATTTCTTCCGCCGGCGTGAAGTAGCGGGCCCGGTAGTCGGCCCGCTCGGAGGTCATGACGAAGGCGGTTTCCGAGAGATTCATCTCCCTGGCGATCGATTGCATCGCCTCGGCACTCAGCTCGTCGGCATCGAAAACCACGGCGCAGGGGTTGCCCCCGTAGGGCGTCCTCGTGAATGCGTCCACCTGAATGATCGGAAGTGCCTGCATGGTGCCTCGCTCGTTGCCCGGGCTTCACGGAACTGATGGCGCCGCGCGCTTCGACGGCGCGTTACTCTCGCAACTGCAGCGACACGTCCGGAATCCACGTCCGTGTGCGCCGCTGGAGCCGATCCTCTCGCGACTCGCCGTCAAAATCCACCGGCTTCGCCGCGGCGATTTCGACGTCGTCCGGATCGAACGTATCCACTCGGACGACACCGTAGCGGCGGCCGTCGATCGCGCTCACGGCTGCGCAGACAACACCACATGTGCGGCAGACGAGGAAATCCGCTGTTGCGCTACCGAAGCGGTACACGCTCAGAAGCGCGCGATCGGCGACAAGAATTCCCAGACTGGCGCGAGGGTGGGCCGTGTAGCGCCCGCCGTGCTTTCGGCAGAAGCTGCACTTGCACTCCCGCACCGGTACCGCGCCTGACTCCGGCCACACGAGCCGGTAACGCACATTGCCACAGTGGCAGCCGCCCGTGATCTCCTGCATTCCTGGTCCGAACCCAGCCATCGTGGTTGCCCGGCACAACGCCGCCGGAGGCAGTGTGCACCATCAGGCCCGGCGGCGGAACCATCGGTCTGCCCCGTGGGTCTTCAGCTTTCGGATTGCGGGTTTCGGTTCGTGAGCCATACCGCAGTATGAATTTCCCGGCGCCGGTAGCCTGTTTGCGCCTGGGCAAACGCTGAAAAGTTATTCAGCGCTTGCCGAATTGGGGGGACAAACAGCAGCAATCGTAAACCAGGGAAAAGCCACCCGGAGACCTCGCTGTCCCGGGCCGGTTCGACGCGACGTTTTTTTGTCGCCAAGAATAGAAGTCAGTGGTAGGGTGCGCTCCTGTTATGCAGACAACCAAGAAGATCGACGACGGACGGAGTGAATGGATGCCCTCGGCAAGCGACATCAACGCGGCCTTCGAGGCTTGGCTGGACGGTACCGAGGCCTGCGACGCACCGGGGGAAGATGGTGACGGCGCCCTGCGCTATCGCAGACTGGGGCACGTTCTTGCCGCCGTCGAGGCGGAATCCGACTACCTCGTACTGTGCCGCATCGAGACGCAAGCGGATCACCGGGGCCGGGGCCAGGCGAGTGCCCTGCTGGCGCTGCTCAAGGACATCTGTGACCGCCACAGCGTGACGCTTCTCGCCCAGGCGACCGCCTACGACGACTCCGGACTCGACCAGAAAGCGCTACTGGACTGGTACGAACGCAAGGGCTTCGAGATCGATCACGGTCGAACGGCCCAGCCGCTGGTCTGGTATCCGCACAAGCCCTGATTCAGACGACGGCCACGCGCGCGTCCTCGCCGAGGACGCGCCGCTGAAGCCAACGCAGCAGGACGCCGTACGCCGGCAGGAAAACACCCAGGCTTATTGCCATCTTGAACGCGTAGTCCGCCGCTGCGATTTCCGGCCAGTGTGCCGCCATGAAAGCGTCCGGGCTGTTGTG
>JASFMS010000247.1:0-4525 GCA_050117435.1 Ectothiorhodospiraceae bacterium
TCACCGAATTAACCAATCAACCAATTAACGAACTAACCATGCAACGCACACCCGACTACATCATCGTCGGCGCCGGCTCCGCCGGGGCGGTGCTGGCGAACCGGCTGACCGAGGACCCGGACGTCTCCGTGCTGCTGCTGGAGGCGGGGCCCATGGACCGCAGCCTGTTCATCCACATGCCCTCGGCCTTCGCCTATCCGCTGGCCGACGACAAGTACAACTGGTACTACCATTCCGAGCCCGAGCCTTGGATGGACGATCGGCGCATGTACTGCCCCCGCGGCCGGGTGCTGGGCGGTTCCTCGTCCATCAACGGCATGGCCTATGTCCGCGGCCATGCCCTGGACTACGAGGGCTGGGCCGAGCCCGAGGGCATGGAAAGCTGGGCGTACCGGCACTGTCTGCCCTACTTCCGCAGGGCCGAGGATTTCGACCAGGGCGCCAACGACTACCACGGCGCCGGCGGCCCGCTGCACGTGACCACCGGCGCCATGAACAACCCACTCTACGGCGCCTTCGTCGACGCCGGCGTCGCCGCCGGCTACGCCCATACCCACGACATGAACGGGTACCGCCAGGAAGGCTTCGGGCCCATGTTCATGACAACCCGAAACGGCCGCCGCTGGAGCACCGCCAATGCCTATCTGCGCCCGGTGATGAACCGGCCGAACCTGACCGTGCGCGTGCGCACGTTCATCAATCGGGTGGTCATGGATAACGGCCGTGCCGTTGGCGTGGAGGTGGCTGACGGCAATGGCAGTTCCCAGGTCCTGCAAGCAGACCGGGAAGTGATTCTTTCCGCGGGTGCCATCAATTCGCCACAGTTGCTGATGCTCTCCGGGATCGGCCCCGGCGAGCACCTGCGCGAACGCGGCATCGAACCTCGTGTGGATCTACCGGGAGTCGGCCGCAATCTCCAGGATCACCTGGAGATCTACGTGCAGTACGCCTGCCGCCAGCCCATTACCCTGTTCAGCGCCCTCAAGCCCTGGAATAAGGCCCTCATCGGCGCGGAGTGGATGCTCTTCCACAAGGGTCTGGGCGCTACCAACCACTTCGAGTCCGGCGGTTTCATCCGCAGCCGTGCCGGCGTGCGCCAGCCCGACCTGCAGTACCACTTCCTGCCCATGGCGGTCAGCTACGACGGCACCGCCACGCAGCAGACCCACGGCTTCCAGGCCCATGTCGGCCCCATGCGACCGGAAAGCCGCGGCTCCGTCACCCTGCAATCCGCCGACCCACGCCAGCCACCGCGGATCATCTTCAATTACATGAGCACCGAACGGGACCGCGAGGAGATGCGCGCGGCGGTGCGCCTCACCCGCGAGGTCATGGAGCAGCCGCCCATGGACCCCTACCGTGGCGAAGAGCTGGCTCCCGGCCCGGACGCCACCAGTGACGCGGACCTGGACGCCTTCGTGCGCCGTCACGGCGAGAGCGCCTATCACCCGTCGTGTACCTGCGCCATGGGCTACGATGATATGGCGGTGGTGGACGCCGTCGGACGTGTGCACGGCGTGGAGGGGCTACGGGTGGTGGATGCCTCCGTAATGCCCAGAATCGCCAGCGGCAATCTCAACGCCCCCACCATCATGATCGCGGAGAAGCTGGCTGACGCCATTCGCGGGCAGGAGCCGCTGCCGGCGGAAGACCGTCCCTATTACATTCCGGAAAACTGGGAGTCGAGTCAGCGGTAGCTGGCACGGCGGCTCTCGCCGCAGGCAGGGAACGTCCGGACACGGCGGCTGTCTCACGGGGTGCGGGGCGGCCACCACGCCCCTGAATTCTCCAGACCCCTCCAAAGGAGGCAGATGCCGATGGCGAGCAGCAGCGAGTCGCCAGAAAGCCGCATTGCGCTGGTGCTCCAGGGCGGTGGCGCCCTCGGCGCCTTCCAGGCCGGTGTATTCGAGGCCCTGGCGGAATGCCGCTGTACGCCGGACTGGATCGCCGGCACTTCCATTGGCGCCATCAACGGCGCCATCATCGCCGGCAATCGCCCGGAACACCGTCTGGACCGGCTCAAGGAGTTCTGGCGCCGGGTCTCCCACGTAATGCCATATCATGCCTGGCCCGGCGTGACCCCGCACCATAGCGACGCCCTGTTGCTGGCCGGCAGCCTGGTGAGCGCGGCGCGCGCCGTGATGTTCGGCCAGGCGGACTTCTTCCGTCCCCGCCTGGACCTTCACATGAGCGGCGGCCCGGAATCCCTGAGCTTCTACGACACGGCGCCGTTGCGGTCCACGCTCGACGACCTGGTGGACTTCGACGTTCTCAACAGCGAGGACGTTCGACTCACTGTCGGCGCGGTAAGCGTAACCAGCGGCGAAATGGTCTACTTCGACACCCGAGAGACCACGCTTACCGCGGATCACATTCTCGCCAGCGGTGCGCTGCCCCCCGGGTTTCCGCCGGTACGCATCGACGGCGAGCTTTACTGGGACGGCGGCATCTATTCCAATACGCCGCTGGAGGTGGTGCTGGACCAGATGCCCCGCTACAACACACTGTGTTTCATGGTGAATCTCTGGAACCAGTACGGTCGGGAGCCCACCACCATGGCGGATGTCCTGGCCCGGGAGAAGGAGATCCGCTACGCCAGTCGTTTCCGCAAGGAAATCGAAGCATTTCGCGAGCGCCACAATCTGCGCCATGCGGTCCGCGAGCTATTCGAGGCCCTGCCCGAGGACCTGCGGGAGCGCCCGGAGCTTGGGGAGCTTGCCCAACTGGGCTGCCACACGCGCATGGACATCGTGCGGCTCGGACCCGCCGGACAACCCTGGGAGCCGGCGTCCAAGGACGCCGACTTCGAGGCGCTGAGCATTCGTGAGCGCTGGAAACACGGCAATCGGGAAGCCCGGGGGCTTCTGGAGGAGGCACCCTGGCGGTACCGTCAGCCGGGCGACCGCCACGCTGGCGTTATACTGCACGATCCGCCGACCGACGCCACCCGGGCGGAAGTACCCGGGCGTCGCGGCTGAGGAACGACTTTCATTCAAGTAGGGAGGTGCATCATGCGAATGAAGGACAAGGTTGCCGTGGTCACCGGCGCCGCCAGCGGCATCGGCCACGCCATCGCCGAGCGCTATGCCCGCGAAGGCGCGCGGGTCGCCATCGCCGACCTCAACACCGACGCCGCGGAACAGGCGGCCGAGGCCATCCGCAAGGCTGACGGCGAGGCCATGGCGGTGACCATGGACGTCACCGACGAGAAAGCCGTGGATGACGGCGTCCAGGCCGTGGTGGACAAGTGGGGCGGCGTGGACGTGCTGGTGAGCAACGCCGGCATCCAGCACATCGACCGCATCGAGAAGCTGTCCTTCGACAACTGGCGCAAGGTCACGGCCATTCACCTGGACGGCGCCTTCCTCACCACCCGCGCCTGCCTGCGACACATGTACGACAGCGGCCGGGGCGGTTCCATCATCTATATGGGTTCGGTGCACTCCAAGGAGGCCTCGCCGCTGAAGGCCCCCTACGTCTCGGCCAAGCACGCCCTGCTCGGCCTGGCCCGCACCGTGGCCAAGGAAGGCGCGGAACACGGCGTCCGCGCCAACGTGATCTGCCCCGGCTTCGTTCGTACCCCGCTGGTGGAGAAGCAGATTCCGGAGAATTCACCACCATGGAGGACGTGGCGGAAATCGCAGTGCTGTTCGCGGGTTTCCCCACCAACGCCCTGAACGGGCAGTCCGTCGTGGTGAGCCACGGGTGGCACATGGACTGACGCGCCATGGGTCGTCTGGCGGAGCGCGGTGCGGCAACATCCATTGCGCTGGCCGTGCCGGCGCTCCTGCTCATTGCCTATCTGGATCACCTCTCGGGCCACGAGATACCGCTGACCATCCTCTACCTCGGGCCGGTTCTGTTCGCCACCTGGCGCGCCGGCCGGGTCACCGGCATTGCCCTGTCCTTTTTCTCCTCCACCCTCTGGGTCGCAGCGCACCGCTTCGCCGGCCAGAGTTTCCCCACGCCCTACCACGTGCTGTGGGCAGTGATCACGGGCGGGCTGCTGTTTTCAGCGTGTGCGGCGTTGCTGGATCATATTCAGACGCTCTACCAACGCACCCATGACCTAGCTCATCGGGACGCACTCACGGGCGTCTACAATCGGCGAGCCTTCTACCTGCTGGTCAACCAGATTCTGGAATCGGCACGGCGGGCCCATCAGCCGCTGACGCTCATCTACGTTGACTGCGATGAATTCAAGGCCGTCAACGACCGCCTGGGTCACGACGCCGGCGACCAGTTGCTGCGCGAGATTGCCAAGGTCATGCAGGGACACGTCCGGGATGCGGACATCCTGGCACGCCTTGGCGGCGACGAGTTCGCAGTGGCACTGCCGCAGACGGACTCCGAGCGTGCCCATCTGGTTGCGGAACGGTTGAGGGAGGACCTCAAGGGCCTGAACCCCCTCAAACCAGGGGACGTTCCCGTCAGCCTCGGCATCGCCACCTTCGACCGCTGCCCGGAGTCGGTGGACACTCTTCTGAACCGGGCGGATGCGCTCATGTACGCCGCACGTCGACGA
>JASFMS010000248.1:0-4522 GCA_050117435.1 Ectothiorhodospiraceae bacterium
CGACCCCGGCACGGATATGAACGCAATGCGCGCCGAGGTCGGCATGGTTTTTCAGCATTTCAATCTCTTTGCCCACAAGACGGTGTTGCAGAACGTTGTTCTGCCGCAGTGTGTCGTGCGCAGAAGAGGCCGGGAGGAAGCCGCGGAAACAGCGAGAAAGCTCCTGGCAAAGGTAGGGCTTTCCGATAAGGAAGACGTCTATCCGGCCCAGCTTTCCGGTGGCCAGCAGCAGCGCGTCGCCATTGCCCGTGCGCTGGCCATGGACCCCAAGATCATGCTGTTCGACGAGGCCACGTCGGCTCTCGATCCGGAGACCGTAGGGGGCGTTCTCGAGCAGATGCGCCAACTGGCGGAAGAGGGCATGACCATGGTCGTGGTCACCCACGAGATGGGGTTCGCGCAGGAGGCGGCGGATCGAATGATCTTCATGGATCGCGGAACCATCGTGGAGGAGGGCGATCCGAAGCAGTTCTTTACCGAGCCGGAGAGCGACAGGGCAAAAGCCTTTCTCGATCAGATTCTGTGAAATTGGCTAGGGAAACGCTGAACAATTCCCGCGCGCCTCTGGCCCCACAGCGCGCCCGCAGACAAGGCGCGATGCGCAGCGCTGTACTGACGGTACAGTCAAGCAGGGCAACACTGGCTGCGGGCGCGCTGTGCGGCCCCGAAGGGCGTTTGCTAGCGGCGCTGTGGACTGCGTTGGCGTTCTTGCAAAGGGCTACGGCCATTCACTGCGAACGCCGCCTTGCCACAGCACCGCTAGCAAACGCAGAGGCACGCGGGAATTATTCAGCGTTTCCCCAGGTCTTCGACGTAGGGAGTAGGGAGGAGAGATGAAAAAACTCTTTAGAAAACTCGCATTGCCAGTAGCTGCAATTCTGATGTTCGTCGTTGGCGTGGAGTCGGCCAGCGCCAGCACGATGGAGGACATCGTAAGCCGCGGCGAGCTGCGTGTCGCCGTTCAGACCCAGGGACCGCCGATCAGTTTCATCGACAAGAACAACGAACGCACGGGCCTCGCGGTGGAAATCGTCAAGGCCATGGCCAAGGACATGGGAGTGAAGGTCGTATTCAAGGATTACGACTGGAAAGGCCTCATTCCGGCACTGCTCGCCGGCAAGGTGGACTTCGTCGCCGCCGACATGACGCCGACGGCCAAACGGGCCACCCAGCTCCTGTTTACGGAGCCGGCGTTCTTCACGGCGAACGTGGCCTTCACGACGAAGGACACAATGAAGGAGAAAGGATTCAAGAGCTGGAAGGACCTGAACGACTCGGCGATCAGCGTCGGTGCCACTCAGGCGAGCACTTACGCGGCGGCCGCCAAGCAGTATCTGCCCAAGGCCGACCTCAAGGAGTACTCCGGCGGATCCGCTGCCACCGCGCAGGCATTGGCTCAGGGCCGTGTTGATGCCGCCATCAGCGATACGGGAACGCTCAAAGGCCTGATGAAGAAATATTCGGACTTTGTGGTTCTCGACGGCGAAATCACCAAGGAGCCGCTGAGTTTCGCGACGCGGCCGGATTCGGTGCATCTGGTCATGTTTCTGAACAACTATATCCGCCTCATTCGGTATAACGGCAAACTGGACCAGCTCCTCGATTACTGGTGGCACACCACCGCCTGGGAGAAGGACCACTAAAATCCGATAAAGCCGTAAATGATCCGGGCGCCGCGGCCGTGCTCAACGACGCGGCGCCCGTTCATACCTGCGGCGAACGGACCGACCGATGAACTACATAGCAAGCATCTATAACTACAGGGTCGTCGGCGATTACCTGTCCGTTTTCCTGCACGGAATCCTGGCCACAGTCTGGATCAGTGCGATCTGCCTCGTACTGTCGCTGGTTTTCGGGGTTTTCCTGGCGGGAATGCGAATGTCCAGCGTGGGCATGCTCTGGCGCCCCGCCGCGGGGTACATCCAGTTCGTTCGGGCGACGCCTCTGCTGGTTCAGATCTATCTGGTCTATTACGGCCTCCCGATGATCTTCGGTTCCGTTGGATTTCTGACCGAGACGGTCTCGGGAATCATCGCGCTGACCGTACACACGACGCCGTACATGGGTGAAATAATCCGCTCGGGCATTCAGTCCGTGGACAAAGGCCAGCGCGAAGGGGCAATGGCCTGCGGCATGACGCGCGCGCAAACCATGTGGCACATCGTTCTGCCCCAGGCGTTCGCCAATGTTGTGCCGACGCTGCTGGGCCAGACGGCCGTTCTGATCAAGGATACGTCGCTGCTCAGCATTATCGCCGTTTTCGAATTGATGAGCTCCGGGCTGCAGCTCATGTCCGAACGCGTGATGCCGAACGAGGCATTCCTGACCACGGCGGTGTGCTACCTGCTGATCTACGGCTTCATGCTGGTCGTATCCAATCGCGTACAGCGCCGCCTCGGCGGTGGTGTCTACAAGCCCTCCTGAGGAGACTGCAGAATGTTCACAGAAGAGTGGAAGATCATTGAATCGATTCTGCCCTTCCTCCTTCAGGGGTTGTGGGCGACCGTCAAGATTTCCATCATCGGAATCGTGCTGGGCTCACTCCTGGGGGGAATTCTCGGTACGCTGAGAAGCTTCAGACTGCCCGTCCTCACCGGTGTGATCGGCGGCTATCTCCATCTGTTTCGCGGGTCGCCGTTCCTGATACAGCTTTACGTTTTCTATTTCGTGCTTCCGGAACTCGGCATACCGTTTCTGGAGTTCGACTCGTGGACCGCGTCCATCGTGGCCCTGTCGCTCTACACCGCCTGCTACGTCACCGAGATCGTCAACGCGGCGATCCTGGCGGTGCCGCGAGGTCAGGAGGAGGCCGCGCGGTCCCTGGGCATGACCAAGCTGCAGGCAATGTGGCACGTGGTGCTTCCCCAGGCACTGAGATTGACTATCCCGCCCATGAGCGGCGTGTACGTCATCATCATCAAGAGCACGGCGATTCTTTCGGTGGTCGGTATCGGGGAGCTGACGCGCCAGGGCGAGGTCTCCATTCTGCGATACCCGAGCTCCATCATGCTCATCTACGGCGTGGTGGCGTTGCTCTACTTCATCTACTGCTACCCGGTGCTGCGGTTTACCGACTGGGCCGAAAAGCGGGTCGGCGGAGTCCGTATCGACCTGGAGTGAGTGTCCCGTCGGCGCGAAAAACCGGCCCCTTTCCGGGGCCGGTCCCGGCCTCGTGCGCTCGAAAAACCTGCCCGTAAAATCAACACAATGGGAGTTTCGGAGATGGCCGACCGTTCCGTGATGGCGGATACGAATCGTCTTCCCCCTTCTCTGTGGGCCGCCACCGCGGCCCCGGCGCCGGAGACAGAAACGCTCTCCGGGGACAAGTCGGCGGACGTGCTGGTGATCGGCGGTGGTTACGCCGGGCTGTCGTCCGCGCTACGCGCCGCCGAACGCGGGGCATCCGTGTGCCTGCTGGAAGCCGGTGCTGTCGGCTGGGGAGGGTCCGGCCGCAATGGCGGGCAGGTCATCGCGGGGCTGAAACCGGATCCGGACGAACTCGAGCGCCGGTACGGCCGGGCCGCGGTGGAGTTCGCCAATGGGGCTGCCGACGATGTGTTCTCGCTGGTGCGCAAATACGACATGGACTGCGACGCGGAACAGCGCGGGTGGTTGCAGCCTACCCACTCCCGGCGTGCGATCAGGATAAGCGAGTCCCGGGTCGAGCAGTGGACGAAATGGGGGGCACCCGTGGAGCTGCTGTCCGGCGAGGAGGTGCGAAGCATGGTCGGCAGTGAAGACTATGTCGGCGGCATGCTGGATCGTCGGGGCGGGACGCTGCAGCCGTTGAGCTACGCGCGTGGGCTGGCGAGAGCCATCCAGCAGAATGGGGGCACGGTACATACCCATTCCCCCGTAACCTCACTGGAGCGAAGCCGCGGCAAATGGCGCGCGCGGACAGCGCACGGCTCCGTCGCGGCCGATCGCGTGATCCTGGCCGCCAACGCCTACATTGCCGGACTGTATCCGCGACTGGCGCAGAGCTTCATTTCTTTCACCAGCTTCATCGTCGCCACCGGACGCCTTCCCGACGAGCTGTCCCGCAAGGTCATTCCGTGTCGTCTCGGCATCTCCGACACGCGGCGGTTTCTGACCTACAGCCGTGTCTTCGACAACCGCCTTCTCGTCGGCGGGCGCGGCACGTACCTGGACCCCGGCTCCGCGAAGGACTTCGCGCATATTGAAGAGGCAATGTGGCGCCTGTTTCCGCAGGTCAAAGGCGTTCCCATCGAATACCGCTGGTCCGGGCGCATTGCCGTGATGCCGGATTTCATGCCGCGGGTGCACGAACCGGAGCCCGGTCTGAGCGTGATTCACGGCTTCAGTGGTCGCGGGGTGGCCCAGGCCACGGCGTTCGGGAAACGCGTCGGTGACTGGGTCGTGACCGGCGATCGCGACTGTCTTCCCCTGCCGGTAACGCCCGTGCGCCGGATTCCGATGCATCGCCTGCAGAAACTCTACGTGACCGCGGGGATGGTCCTTTACCGGACCCTGGATGCCATCGGGTAGGGCCTTGCCCGAA
>JASFMS010000249.1:0-4491 GCA_050117435.1 Ectothiorhodospiraceae bacterium
CGGGAACGATCGGTACCAGATGGGGCGCCAGCTTCTTGTCGCGGGCCAGCACGGACATCGACCGCACGAATGCCATGGTGGTGGACATCTCGCGGTCTCCGCTGTCCTTGAGCAGCACGTCGAAGGCGTCCAGCTCCGGGATCTTGAGCGGCTCGGCGTTCTCCTGCCGGGTCGGGAGGTAGCCGCCCAGATTCTTGCGCCGCTCGTGGAGATACTTCATCTCCGGGCTGTCTTCCTCGGGCTTGTAGAACGGCGCCTCGGCGATCTTCTCGTCCGGTATCGGGATGTTGAAACGGTCCCGGAACTGCTTCAGGGCGTTCTCTCCCATCTTCTTCTGCTGATGGGTGATGTTCTGGCCCTCGCCGGCCTCGCCCATGCCGTAGCCCTTGATGGTCTTGGCGAGGATGACCGTGGGCTGGCCCTTGTGCTTCACGGCCTCGGCATAGGCTGCATAGACCTTGTGCGGGTCATGGCCGCCGCGGTTGAGCCGCCACACGTCCTCGTCGGACATGTTGGCCACCATCTGCTTCAGCTCGGGATATTTGCCGAAGAAGTTCTCGCGGGTGTACGCCCCGCCCTTGGCCTTGAAGTTCTGGTACTCGCCGTCGACGCACTCTTCCATGCGCTTTCGCAGCAGGCCCTTGGTGTCCCGCGCCAGCAGCGGATCCCAGTAGGAGCCCCAGATCACCTTGATGACGTTCCAGCCCGCGCCGCGGAATTCGCCTTCCAGCTCCTGAATGATCTTGCCGTTGCCCCGCACCGGGCCGTCCAGGCGCTGGAGGTTGCAGTTGACGACGAAGATCAGATTGTCCAGGCCCTCCCGGGCGGCCAGGCCGATGGCGCCCAGGGACTCGGGCTCGTCCATCTCGCCGTCGCCGCAGAATACCCAGACCTTGCGGTCCTCGGTGTTGGCGATGCCGCGGTTATGCAGGTACTTCATGAACCGGGCCTGATAGATGCCCATGATCGGGCCGAGGCCCATGGAAACCGTCGGCAGCTGCCAGAAGTCGGGCATCAGCCAGGGGTGGGGGTATGAGGAAAGCCCCTTCTCGGCAAGGTCGGCGCGGAAGTTGTGCAGGTGTTCCTCGGTGAGACGGCCTTCCAGAAACGCGCGTGCATAGATGCCCGGCGCCGAATGGCCCTGGATGAAGACCAGGTCACCTCCGTGATCCTTGCTCGGGGCGTGCCAGAAGTGGTTGAAACCCACCTCGTAGAGGGTTGCCGAGGAGGCGTAACTGGCGATGTGGCCGCCGATCCCGTCGCGTTCTTTGTTGGCCTGCACGACCATGGCCATGGCGTTCCAGCGAATGAGCGAGCGAATGCGCCATTCCAGTGCCGGATCGCCGGGCGACTTCTCCTCCAGGTGCGGCGGAATGGTGTTCTGGTAGGCGGTAGTCGCTTTGAACGGTAGCTGCGCCCCCCGGCGCCGTGCCTTTTCCACCAGCGCCTCGAGAATGAAATGAGCGCGTTCCGTGCCCTCGTATTCCAGGACCGCTTCCAGGGCTTCGAGCCACTCCTGAGTCTCCTGGGGGTCCATGTCGCCGGGAATGGGGGTCGGTTTCAGTCGTGCAGCCATTGTTCACCTCTTGGTTAGCCGCGGTTCGGCGGTGCCGGTGCTACAGAACCGGAACCGCCCGGGCGTACGACCGGCAGGCGCCTTCCGGGCGTCCTGCGGCTACCCGCCCATCGCAGTAGGGGGAGTGTGCTTCAGCCGCGCCGGCGTTGGTCGCGGCGACGGTATTCGCCGGTGACGCGAAATCACCGGGATGTTCGTGGCTTTTCCTCCTCTCCCCGCCCGTGGGATGGCGCAGGGCCTCCGTATCGAGTATAGACACCGGGTCCCCGGCGTCCCGCAGCGGTGTCACCGCCGTCTTTGTGGCGCGCTGCAGCAGGCAATTGCGCCCGCCACTACTGGTAACGTGTTGCCAAGCTACCGTAATTGCCGGGGCATTGTCGTCCGATTATTTAAGAAATTTCGGCAAAAATCCTATGCCGGCGCCGACATGGTGTTATTGGAAGTTGCGGTTTTTGCGGGGATTTATGATCCACGGGTAAGCATGCCCCTGAAATGTTGCGCTGCAACGGAACAGATCCTACCGGAAAGCACGTAGTTTTATTGCGCGCCGCGCGGTTCTTCCACTACGGTTCGGAGACCGACGGGCGGTGCGGGTGGCGGCGAGCGACTTCGCGGAGCGTGAGTCCCCGTTCCATGACGACGCAGGCCGTCATATCGCCGGTTACGTTGACGGCGGTCCGGGCCATGTCGAGAAGCCTGTCCACGCCCAGCAGCAGCGCTACCCCCGAGGCGGGAACCCCCACGCCTTCCAGTACCACCGCCAGAATGACGATGCCGGCGCCCGGCGTGCCCGGTGAACCGATGGATGCCATTACCGCCATGGCCACCACGAACAGCAGCGCGCCGGGATCCAGGGGCACCGCAAAGACCTGGGCGAGAAACACGGTGGCGACCCCCTGATAGAGCGCGGTGCCGTTCATGTTGACCGTCGCCCCCAGGGGAACCAGAAACCGCGCGACGCTGGGGCGTACCTGCAGGCGTTCCTCGGCGGTCTGGATGGACAGCGGCATCACCGCCGCCGAACTGGAGGTGGAGAACGCCAGCAACATCACCTCGCGAATGCTCCCGAGGAAGCTCAGCGGCGAGCGCTGGGCAAGGACCACCAGCAGTGTCAGGTAGCCCGCGACGAGCAGAAGCAGGCCGAGAAGCACGGTGGCCATGTAGACGGCCATGCCCCCGAGTACCTGAAATCCGACCGAGGCCACCAGCCGCGTCATCAGCCCGAAAACCGCCAGCGGCGCCAGCCGCATGGCCCAGGAAACCACCTTCATGCAGACTTCCTGCAGCGACCCGAGCAGGTCGAAAAGCGGCGCGGACTTGCTGGCGGGAATGTTGACCAGGGCCACGCCGACGATAACGGCGAAAAGGATGACCTGCAGCATCTGGCCGCTTGCCATGGATTCCAGGGGGTTGGTGGGCAGCAGCGCCACAACCAGTGCCGGGACGTCGGTGAATTCCGGCAGCCTGGCGGCAGAGGCGGCGGAAGTTGGTGCGCTGCCGAGGGACGCCCGCACCTGCGCCGCATCCACGAACCGGCCGGGATCGATCCATAGCGCCAGAGCGATACCGATTGCCGTCGCCACGGCAGTGGTGACGACGAAAAACGCGCCGCCGCCGAGGCCCAGTTCCTTCAGCTCCGCGCCGCCGCTGCTCGCTGCCAGGCCCCGCACGACGGAAGCGAACACCAACGGCACGACGATCATCTGAATGAGCACCAGAAACAGGGTGCCGGGAAGGGCCAGCCAACTGACGATCGTGGCGGAGGTGGACGGCGGTACCCAGCCGACGCCGGGTCCGAGAAGAATGCCGGTTATCACACCAAGGGCGAGCCCGATCAGGACCTTGAGCCAGAGGCGGTGCTCGACCAAGTGTTCGAGATGGTCCGCCAGTGCGCCTAATGAGCGCAAGTAGCCGGGCCGCAGTGGGCTAACCATGTGCGTGGACCTGTGAAGTGGGGTGTGAACCGACCTTAGCCGCCGGCGCGGTCCGGCGGCTTGATACGGGTCAACGGCTTGATTGGCGCGGGACGTGGGTCAGGGACACGGGAGGGCCCGAAAAGGTGGTCATTCGACGTCCGCATCGGCGAGCCAGTCACGGGGCACCAGGTAGCGCTCGCGAAGGCGCGCCTCCGGACTTCCGGGTTCGGCGGACCAGCCGTACTCCCACCGCACCAGTGGCGGCAGGGACATGAGAATGGACTCGGTGCGGCCGCCGGACTGGATGCCGAACTTGGTGCCCCGGTCGAAGAGCAGGTTGAACTCCACGTAGCGGCCCCGGCGGTAGAGCTGGAATTCCCGCTCGCGTTCGCCGTACGGCGTTCCCCGCCGGCGCTGCACGAGGGGGAGATACGCTTTCAGGTAGTGGTCTCCCACGGAGCGCATGAGCGCGAAGCAGTGCGCGAACCCGCCTTCGGCGAAGTCGTCGAAGAACAGGCCGCCGACACCGCGGGCCTCGTCACGGTGAGGCAGGTGGAAATACTCGTCACACCAGCGTTTGAAGCGCGGATAGAGGTTGTCGCCGTAGGGGGCCACCGCGTCCCGAGCCGTTCGGTGCCAGTGAATGGCATCCTCGTCAAAGCCGTAGCAGGGGGTCAGGTCGAATCCGCCGCCAAACCACCACACCGGCTCCGCGCCGGCCTTTTCGGCGACCAGAAAGCGGACGTTGGCGTGGCTCGCCGGCACGTACGGATTGCGGGGGTGGATGACCAGAGAGACCCCCATCGCCTGGAACCGGCGCCCGGCCAGTTCCGGTCGGCGCTCGGTGGCGCTGGCGGGCAATCCGTCGCCGTGCACCCGGGAGAAGTTGACGCCCGCCTGCTCGAAGACGGCGCCCTCCTTCAGTACCCGGGACCGTCCGCCGCCGCCCTCGGGGCGTTGCCACGCATCTTCCTGGAATCGGGTTTCGCCGTCCTCGGT
>JASFMS010000250.1:0-4491 GCA_050117435.1 Ectothiorhodospiraceae bacterium
AGCGGCAACGTATCCTTCAGGATGCGGCCCTTCGAAAGGGCGATCGTCAGGGTGTCGTTCGTGCTTTCGATCATGAGTCGGGATCCGTCATGCAGGCACCCGGCGAATGTCCGCGCCGAGCTGGGCCAGCTTCTCCTCGATACACTCGTAGCCCCGGTCGATATGGTAGATGCGATCCACGAAGGTCTCGCCGTCCGCAACCAACCCGGCCAGGACGAGGCTCGCCGAGGCGCGCAGGTCCGTGGCCATCACCGGGGCGCCGGTGAGCCTCGGCACGCCCGTACTAATGGCGGTGTGCCCTTCCAGGCGCACCTCCGCCCCCATGCGCTGCATCTCCAGCACGTGCATGAAGCGGTTCTCGAATACCGTCTCCGTAACCATGCCCACGCCTTCGGCCACGGCATTCAGCGCGCAGAACTGGGCCTGCATGTCCGTGGGAAATGCGGGGTATGGCGCGGTACGCACCTGCACAGCCCTGGGACGGCTGGTGGGCATGGACAGTTCGATCCAGTTCTCGCCGGTATTCACGTGGGCGCCGGCGTCCTCCAGCTTCACAAGCACCGCTTCCAGCAGGACGGGATCGGTGTCCTTGAGTTTCACACGGCCACCGGTCATCGCCGCCGCCACCAGATAGGTGCCCGTCTCGATGCGGTCAGGCAGCACGTTGTGGTGCGTGCCGCCCAGATTCTCCACCCCCTCGATCTCGATGGTATCGGTGCCCGCGCCGTTCACCTTCGCCCCCATGGCGTTAAGGCAACGGGCAAGGTCCACCACTTCGGGCTCGCGTGCCGCGTTCTCGATGAGGGTCGTACCCTCGGCGAGTGTCGCCGCCATCATGAGGTTTTCGGTACCGGTGACCGTCACCATATCCATGACAATGCGCGCGCCCTTCAGGCGGTCGCACCGCGCCCGGATGTAGCCGCTGTCCACGGTGATGTCGGCCCCCATGTGACGCAGGCCTTCCACGTGCAGATTTACGGGCCGGGTGCCGATGGCGCACCCGCCCGGCAGCGACACGTCCGCGCGACCGTACTTAGCCAGAAGCGGCCCCAGCACGAGAATGGAGGCGCGCATGGTCTTCACCAGCTCGTACGGCGCATAGCAGTTGGTAATGGCCGTCGGATCCACCTCGATGACCATGCGTTCATCCACCGTGAGGCTGACGCCCATGCGGCCGAGCAGCTCCATGGTGGTGGTGATGTCGTGGAGGTGCGGGATGTTGCCGATACGTGTCGGACCGTCCGCCAGCAGCGTCGCCGCCAGTATGGGAAGCGCGGCGTTCTTCGCGCCCGACACACGGATTTCCCCGTCCAGCGGCTCGCCGCCGCGAATGATCAGCCTCTCCATGCGCAAGCCCAGCCTTTACGGAGGTGCCGGCCCCGGCAGCCGGTAAGGAATCCGGGTTTCGCGGCGCCGCCGGGCACGCCCTGCGTACGAGCGCCCATCAGCCCGCCTCCGCCGCCCACTGCTCGGGGGTCAGAGTCCGCATGGAAATCGCGTGAAGCACGTCGGCATCGATGTGCTCCTGGAGAATGTCGTAGACCATACGGTGACGTTTCAGCAGGGAAACGCCATCAAACTCGGAGCTGACGATGAGCGCCTGAAAGTGGCGGCCGTCGCCTTGCACTTCCACGCGCGCATCCGCAAAGCCCTGTTCCAGAAGTCGCTTGATCTGATCCGGCTCCATCATGGGATATACAGCCTCGGAATTCGCAAATGGCCCCGGGAATGCCGATCAGGCGTCGGCTTCCCGGTACAGAGGTAGGATATTGTCCAGCCCGCTGACGCGGGCGATCTCCAGCAGCTGGGCAGGTACCTGCTCGAAACGGATCACCTGGTCGCCTTCCCGGGCCTGGCGCGTCCAGTCCACCAGCAGGGCGAGTCCGGCACTGTCCACGCGGCCCACCCGGCCGAGGTCGATGCTCAGCGCGGGCGAGTCCGTGAAGAGGTGGTCGGCATCCTCCGCCAGGTAAGGCACCGACTCGAAGGTCAGCGATCCGACCAGCGTATATCGCCCCTCCACATCGGCCTTTTCCAGCCGAACGGCCGTCACTGCGACGCGCCCTCCTCGGCGTTGCGCTTGGCAAGCCTCTGAATCAGCGCGTCCAGCCCGCCATTGCGGATCTCGTCGTTGAAGCTGCTGCGGTAGTTCTGGACGAGACTGATGCCGTCCACCACCACATCGAACACCTTCCAGCCGTCGTCGGTCTTGTACAGATTGTAATCCAGCGGAATCTTCGGACCGTCCTCCTGGATGATCTCCGTTCGCACGGTCACCCGGCCCCGGGAGGGATCGGACTGCATCGGCAGGAAATCCACGGTCTGCCCTGAATACTCCGCCAGGGACTTGCCGTAGGTCCGGATGAGCAGTGTGCGGAACTCGTCCACGAACTTCTCACGCTGCTCCTGGCTCGCACTGCGCCACGCCCGGGCCAGTACGAACTGACTCATGAGCTTGAAATCGAAGTGCGGCAGAACCAGCTCGCGGACGTAGCCGTATACCCGGTTGGGATTCTCCTTGATTTCCGTCTTGTGCTCCTTGAGCACCTGAAGCACCTGATCCGTGGTATCCCGAACCAGCTTCTCGGGGGCACTCAGGCTCGCCGCCGCGCACGTGGCCGCGGCAAGCCAGAGCACTGCCAGCAACATCGCAACTCGTCGCATCACCTGCGCAACCTCCCTGGACATCGCCCTTGCGGGCAAGGTCACTTGTCCCCCGACGCTTTGTCGTAGAGGAACTGCCCAATGATCTTCTCGAGCACCAGCGCCGACTGGGTAAGCATCAGCTCATCCCCCTGTTTCAGCGGCTGGGGCATTCCACCCGGCTCGAGCCCCACGTACTGCTCACCCAGCAGCCCGGCGGTAAGTACGCTGGCGCTGGTGTCCTTCGGCAGATCGTCGTACTGCTTGTCGATGGTGAGCCGCACCTTCGCCTCGAGGGTCTTCTTGTCCAGCGTAATGCGGGTTACCCGGCCCACCTGCACGCCGGCCAGCGTCACCGGTGCGCGCTCCTTCAGCCCGCCGATGTTCTGGAAATGCGCCGTCACATCGTAACCTTCCACGTTCTGGAATGCCGTAATGTTGCTGACGCGCATCGCCAGCCCGAACAGCGCGGCGATTCCCGCCACCACGAACAGACCGACCCAGATCTCCAGTGTGCGTGACTCTTTCATGCGCCTTCTGCCCGTCTGCGCCTCAATCGAACATTAGGGCGGTGAGGATGAAATCCAGCCCCAGCACCGCCAGCGACGTATTGACGACCGTCCGGGTCGTCGCCCGGCTCACGCCCTCGGAGGTCGGCATGCAGTCATAGCCTTCGAACACCGCGATCCAGCTGCCGACGAAACCAAACACCAGACTCTTCAGAACGCCGTTGAAGATGTCCTCCGAAAGGCTCACCTTGGCCTGCATCTGCGACCAGAAGGACCCCGGGTCCACGCCCAGCAACTGCGTGCCGACCACGTACCCGCCCATCACACCGAGGAAGGTGAATATGGCGGCAAGCAGCGGCATCGCCACGATGCCGGCCAGCAGCCGGGGCGCCACAACGCGATGCTCCGGGTCCACCGCCATCATGGCCATGCCGGAAAGCTGCTCGGTGGCCTTCATCAGGCCTATTTCGGCGGTAAGCGCCGATCCCGCACGCCCGGCAAACAGCAGCGCCGTGACCACCGGGCCCAGCTCGCGCGTGAGTGACAGCGCGACCATTACACCGAGAGACTCCTCGGCCCCGAAGTCTACCAGCGTATTGTAACCCTGCAGCCCCAGCACCATCCCGACGAACACCCCGGAAACGGCGATGATCACCAGCGACAGGACACCGACCGAATAGACTTCCCGGACCAGCAGCCACGGGCGCCGCAACACGCTGGGCACGCCAGCCAGCACACGGAGCAGAAAGAGATTGCCCCGACCCAACCGCCCCAGGCGCTGAAGTGCCCAGGCGCCGACCCGCGCCACCCAGTCGATCATTCCTCCAGCTCCCGTTCCATACCCTCCCCGAGCAACTCGTCCGCGTAGGCGGCGGCCGGATAGTGGAAGGGCACCGGGCCGTCCGGCAGCGCGTTAAAGAACTGATTGACCCATGGCGACTGCGAATGCCGAAGCGCATCCGGGGTCCCGGATTCCACCACCTTGCCCCCGGAGATCATGTAGATCCGGTCGGAAATCGCCGCGGTCTCCTCCACATCGTGGGACACGATCACGCTGGTCAGCCCCAGCGCATCGTTGAGCAGCCGTATCAGTTGAACCAGCACGCCCATCGAGATGGGGTCCTGGCCGGAAAACGGCTCATCGTACATCACCATCATCGGGTCCAGCGCGATGGCCCGCGCCAGTGCCACGCGCCGGGCCATGCCCCCGGAAAGCTCCACCGGGTAGAGATTGCGTGCGCCGCGAAGGCCCACGGCCTGGAGCTTCATCAGCACCAGGTGGTGAATCAGGCGTTCGGGCAACCGGGTGTGCTCACGCAGGGGAAAGGCGACGTTGTCG
>JASFMS010000251.1:0-4488 GCA_050117435.1 Ectothiorhodospiraceae bacterium
ACCACCAGCCCCTCGCCCATATTGCCAACGAGTTCCTCGAAGCCCTTGTCCCCGGGTTCGATGGTCAGATTGTGCACGCCGCCGGCATTGCCCGTGGTTTCCATGTCCAGCTTGCGTGCGGAGTAGCTGCTGAGGACGTAGCCCTGCAGCACGCCGGCGTCCACGAGGCGGCGCGGGGCTGTCGCGACGCCCTCATTGTCGAAGGGCGTGCTGCCGAGCGCCCGGGGAAGATGGGGTTGCTCGTCCAGGTTGATGAAGTCCGGAAATACCTGCGTACCAATGGAATCCAGCAGGAAGGAGGCGCGACGGTAGAGGCTGCCGCCGGAGATCGCACTGACGAAGTGACCAAGGATGCTGCGGGCCATGGGCGGTGCGAACAGAACCGGCACCGTGCGCGTGGTCAGACGCCGTGCACCGAGTCTGGCCACGGTGCGGCGCGCCGCCTCCCGGCCCACCTCCACGGCGGACAGCAGATCCTCGGGGGCGCGGGCGGCGGTATACCAGTAATCCCGCTGCATTTCCTCGTCCTGACTGCCCAGAACCACGCAGCTGATTCCGTGCTGGGAAGCGGCGAAGCCGCCGACGAAGCCGTGGCTGTTGCCGTAAACCTGCATCCCCTCGTGGGAGGAGACGTCCGCACCCTCGGAATTCGTCAGGCGGCTGTCCTGGCTTAGCGCGGCGGACTCGCACTCGCGGGCCAGCTCAATGGCCCCTTCGGCGTCGATGTCCCAGGGGTGATGGAGATCCAGGCTCGGCGCGTCCCAGGCCATCCGCTCCCGGTCCGCCAGGCCGCTGCACGGGTCCTCGGAGGTGTAGCGGGCAATATCGCAGGCCGCCTGTACCGTCTCCGCAACTGACCGCGAGGCGAAGTCCGCCGAGCTGGCCGAGCCCTTGCGTTGACCGAAATACACGGTGACAGCCAGTCCGCGGTCACGGGTGTGCTCCAGGGTATCCACCTCGCCCTTGCGTACCTTGACCGACAACCCCTGGCTGGCGCTGGCGGACGCCTCCGCCGAGCTGGCGCCCAGCCGATCCGCCTCCTCCAGCGCGAGGCGCACGAGACGCTCCAGCTCCTCGCGGCCCGGAAGCGGGCGTTTGACCGGCGCCTTGGTGTTCTGCGTCATCCTCGTCTCCCAGTTACTAACCTTCAGACCTCGGTGCCGCCGACGGTGAGCGAGTCAACCTTGAGCGTCGGCTGCCCGACCCCCACCGGCACGCTCTGGCCGTCCTTGCCGCAGGTACCGATACCGCCGTCCAATTGGAGATCGTTGCCCACCATGCTGACGCGGGTAAGCACGTCCGGGCCGTTGCCGACGAGCGTGGCACCCTTGACCGGACGCGTGACTTTACCGTTCTCGATGAGGTACGCCTCGCTGGCGGAGAAAACGAACTTGCCCGAGGTAATATCCACCTGACCGCCACCGAAGTTCACGGCGTAGAGGCCGCGATCCACCGAAGCGATGATCTCCTGCGGATCGTGCGGCCCCGCCAGCATGTAGGTGTTCGTCATCCGCGGCATGGGCAGGTGCGCGTAGGATTCACGCCGGCCGTTGCCCGTCGGCGCGGTCTTCGTCAGGCGGGCGTTTAGCCGATCCTGCATGTAGCCCTTCAGCACACCCTTCTCGATGAGCACGTTGTACCCGGACGGCGTACCCTCGTCGTCCACGTTCAGCGAGCCGCGCCGGTTGGCGATGGTGCCGTCGTCGACGACGGTGCAGAGAGGGGAAGCCACACGCTGGCCGACACGCCCGGCAAAGGCCGACGTGCCCTTGCGGTTGAAATCGCCCTCCAGGCCGTGCCCTACCGCCTCGTGGAGCAGCACGCCGGGCCAGCCGGGCCCAAGCACCACCGGCATGGTGCCCGCCGGCGCCTCCACGGCCTCCAGATTCAGCAGCGCCTGCCGCACCGCCTCGCGGGCGTAGGACAGGGACCGGTCCTGATCCTGGAAGAAGGTGTAGCCGAAACGCCCACCGCCGCCGGCGGTGCCGCTCTCGCGGCGGCCGTCCTGCTCCGCGAGCACATTGACATTGAGCCTTACCAGCGGACGTACGTCCGCGCTCAGGCGGCCGTCGCTGTCCGCCACCAGGACGATGTCGTGCTGGCCCACCAGGCTGACCATCACCTGATCCACCCGGGGATCCTGCCGCCGGGCCTCTTCGTCTACCCGGCGCAGCAGGGCCACTTTCTCGTCGGCGGTGAGCGTATCCAGCGGGTTGCCCGAATCATAAAGCGCTCGGCCTTCGCCGGCGGACCACGCCTGCAGGCGACCGGTACCGCCGCTGCGGGCAATTGCCCTGGCCGCCCCGGAGGCCTCCATCAGCGCCGGCAGCACGATTTCGTCCGAGTACGCGAACCCCGTCTGCTCGCCGGTCATGGCGCGCACGCCCACGCCCTGGTCCAGGGAACGGCTGCCGTTCTTGATGATGCCGTCCTCCAGCATCCAGGACTCCATGCGGTGGACCTGGAAATAGAGATCGGCGGCGTCGACGCCGGGCCCCATCAACTGCCCGAAAACCCGTTCCAGATCATTCTCGGAGAGCTCGGCGGGCGCGAGTATGGACTCCCGCGCCAGCGCCAGATTGCGCTCCATCGTGTCCTCGCTCATTGCTTGCCTCCATCGCTGGCCCGCCCCAACCGGCGGTGATCCAGGGCAGGGAATCGTCGGCGGATATCCGCCATGCCTGTCTTGTCCAGTGCCGCTACTGCAATGCCCGGCCCCGATTCGGCGCGCGCCGCAATACGACCCCAGGGATCCACGACCACGCTCTCACCGTGGGTACTCCGGCCGCCCGGATGCTTGCCGCCCTGGTCCGCGGCGACCACGTAACACAGATTCTCCACGGCCCGGGCCCGCACGAGCACGTCCCAGTGGGCGGCGCCGGTGGCGGCGGTGAACGCCGAAGGCACCGCGATCACGTCCACGTCCCGCTGTGACAGCTCCCGGAACAGCTCCGGAAACCGCAGGTCGTAACAGATCGCTAGCCCGAGCCTGCCGAAATCGGTATCGACGACCACCGGCTCCTCGCCGGGCTCCAGGGTATTGGATTCCCGATAGCTCTCCGTCTCCGAGACGGTGACGTCAAACAGGTGAATCTTGTCATAGCGCCCGACACGGCTGCCGTCCGGGCCGTGAACCAGGCAGGCGGCGCGCACCCGCTCCGCACTGCGTCCCCACAGCGGGATCGTTCCACCCACCAGCCAGATTCCGTGTTCCCGCGCGGCGTCCGCGAGGAAACGCTGCATCGGCCCGCGGCCGTCGTCGCGCTCCGCCACTTCCAGTTTGTCGGTTTCACGGCGCCCGAGAAACGCAAAGTTCTCCGGAAGAACCACGAGTGACGCCCCTGCCCCCGCCGCCTTTGCCACGAGCTCGCCCGCGGCTTCCAGGTTTTCCGGCACGCTGTCCCCGGAAACCATCTGCACGGCGGCCAGTCTCGGCAATTCATCGGCCATTGAAAACCCTCCGCTGCTCCGGACGCGCATCGGCGCGCCTCACCGGTTCAATCGTGGGATTCTCCCAGGGGCCGGTCACCCGGTACCGGTACTGGGTGAGTCGATCCACGCCCTGCTGGAAGAGCTTCTGCGCCATGAGCAGCATGATGGCCGCCGTCGGGCCGCCGGCCAGGCCACCGATCAACGGAAACGTGGAAGACAGCCTGGGAATCACGGTAACGATCTGATCGTAGGTGCGCGACTTCAGGTCTATGGCTCCACTCGCCTCGATCCGCGCCACCGAGCTGTCGATAAAGAAGACGTCGGGCCGGGCGATGCCCTTTTCAACGGTCAAGCTGGCCTGGATGCGATCGAACGCGAGCCCGTCCCCGGAGAGATCGGAGAAATCCAGCAGAAGCCGGCGCGGAATCTGCGCCAGGCTCAGAAGCCCCAGCACGCGCCCGGCTCCGGGCTCGACCTCGGGCAGGTTGCCGTCGGTGACGTTGAAGCGCACCTTGCCCGCGAGCGTGGCGACATCCGGGCTCGACAGTCCCCCCTTCCAGGTCAGGTCCCCCGCCGCGTGCCCCTTGCCCCCTTCGATGGTCTTCGCATAGCCCAGCGACGCCAGCGCCTTTCCGGTGTCCGCCGCATCCATGGTAAAGCGCACGTTGCTCGTGCCGGACCCGGCCCCCGGCTTCCACGCGCCGGATGCCTCCGCCGTGTACGTGCTGCCGGAGAGCCGGATCGATTCGAGCTTTCGCCCACCACCCGGGGCCGCCGTGATTTCCGCGGCCAGGCTGCCGTAGGATCGACCGTCCACCTGCAGATCGTCGATGGACACCTTCAGCGGAGGAACGCCCGGGCCAACGCCGTCGGCGTCAGCATCCGTCCCGACACCCGCGCTCTGCGCTCCAACGAGGTGCAGACGCTGCAGTCGCGCGTTCACGTGCCCTTCACCACGGAAGTCCAGGCGAACGCGGCCCTGTGCAGCCTTGCCGCTCGCGTTCACGGCCCAGCCGTCGGCCCAGGGCCTGACTCCGAGATCCACGGATTTCACGG
>JASFMS010000252.1:0-4487 GCA_050117435.1 Ectothiorhodospiraceae bacterium
TCCATCGCCGGTTCCGGTGGCGCCACCGGCTCGGCGTCGGCGCCAGCCCGGGTTTCGCTGTCCACCGGCGGGGGCACGTCCTCCGCTGCAGGCTCGCGAGGCGGGGGCTCGTCCGCCGGCGCCGGTGCGGAGCCCCCGGGCCGCTGACCGGGAAGTTCGGTACGCTGTTCGGCAATGAGGTCGTCGAGTTCGTGCAGCGCGCCGTCGATATCCTCGCCGGCGAGTGTCTCGTCGGCGAAGGGCTCCCGCTCCTGGCGGCGCCGGCGTTTCCACGGCGGCCCGTCGTGGCGCCAGTCCTGTATGCGACCGTATCCGTAGATCGCGGCCACCACCAGAACCCCGAGAATCAGCAGAAACCAGCGAAGCTCATCCATCAATTCGTCCCGATCGTTCCGGTTAAACAAGCCTGCCCGCGGCGACGATGCATCTCAACCCGCGGCCATCTCGGCCGCCGCGTCCACGTCGACGGCCACCATCCGGGATACGCCCGGCTCGTTCATGGTCACGCCCATGAGGTGGGTCGCTGCCTCCATTGTGGTCTTATTGTGGGTGATCACAATGAACTGCACACGGTCGGACATCTCCCGAAGCATGTCGCAGAAGCGACCCACGTTGGCCTCGTCCAGGGGCGCGTCCACCTCGTCCAGCATGCAGAACGGCGCCGGGTTCAGCTCGAAGATGGCAAACACCAGCGACACCGCGGTCAGCGCTTTCTCGCCACCGGACATCAAGTGGATGTTGGTGATCTTCTTCCCCGGCGGCCGCGCCATGATGGTCACGCCGGTCTCCAGCAGATCCTCTCCGGTGAGCTCCAGATAGCCCTGCCCCCCGCCGAAGAGGCGCGGGAACAGCCGCTGCATGCCCTCGTTGACCTTCTCGAAGGTTTCCTTGAAGCGAGTGCGCGTCTCCCGGTCAATGCGGCGTATGGCCGACTGCAGGGTCTCCAGCGCCTCGCTCAGGTCTTCGTGCTGGGCATCCAGATAGCCCTTGCGCTCCTTGAGCTGCTCGTGCTCCTCGATGGCCGCGAGGTTTATGGGCCCAAGGCGTTTGACCCGCGCTTCGAGGCGCTCAAGCTCCTTTTCCCACTCCGCCGCTGCCGCATTCTCCGGCAGGTTTTCCGCCACGGTACGGTGATCGAATCCCAGCTCGGTGAGCGCCTCGGTCTGAGTCTGCGCTCGGACCTTGAGCTCGTAGTCCCGAAAACGGGCGGACTCCAGGGACTCGCGCAGCTCGGTTACGCGCTGCTCCACCTGGGACCGGTTCTGCTCCAGCTCGCGTAGCCGGTGGTCGGCCTCCTGCAGCCGCTCGCGGGCGCGGGTAAGCTCTTCCTCCACCTGCAGCCGGCGCTCCAGCAGTGCCTCGCGCTCCTCCGCCAGGCGCTCCCCGGGGTCGCCAATCTCGGCGATGCTCTCCTCCAGCTCCGCATCCCGCTCGGCCAGGCGCTGACGCTGGGTCTCCATGCGCGCGATGCCTTCTTCCAGGGACGTGCGGGCTGTTGTGGCGCTCTCGGCCTTCAATGCCACGTCGTGCCGCCGCGAGCGGCATTCCTGTAAGCGCTCCCGCGCCGTATCCAGGCGCTCCTGGATCTCCAGTTTCTCTTCGGTCAGACGCTCACGCTCGGCATCCAGTGCCTCGCTGCGGTCCATGGCCTCCTCGAGCCTGCCGCGAGCCGCGCGAATGTCTTCCGTGTTGACACTACGCTCCTCGGCCAGTTCCTCCAGCTCGGCGGCCAGGTTCTCCCGCCTCTCCCGGGCCTCGTCGAGACGGCCCCGCCGGGTCTCGAGCTGGGCCTGAACGCCGGCCTGCTCGCGCTCGCGCTCGGCAAGCTCCTCCTGGACCTCGTCCCGCCGCTCCTCGGCTTCGCGCAGCGACGCCTGCACGGACTCCAGCGACTCCCCCAGCGCCGAACCTCGTTCTTCAGCGGTGGCAATGGCCTCGCGCAGCGACTCAATCTCCCTCTCACGGGCGAGAACGCCGGCCTCGCTGCCATCGTCCGCCGCCCGCAGCCGCACCCAGCGGCGACCCATCCAGATGCCGTCGGGCGTCACCACGGATTCGTCGGCACCGAGGCCCGACGCCATGCTGGTCGCGGCGGCAAGGTCTTCGGCGCAGTGGATGCGGCCGAACAGATCGTCCAGCGGCCAGGGCGCTTCCACCCGCTGGTTCAGCAGGCCGGCCCCCTTCAGGGCCGGCGCCGCCTCGCGCTCATCCGGCGCATAGAGCATCACCCGCCCCTGCTCCAGGGCGTCGACACTCGCGGCATCCACGCTACGATCCTCCACGACGACAGCCTGCAGGGTATCGCCGAGCACGGCTTCCACGGCACGTTCCCAGCCGGGCTCCACCTGCAGCGACTGCGCCAGGCGGGCCGCGCCGTCGATACCGCGGTGCGCCAGCCATTGTTCCACGCCGTCGTCGTTGCCCAGCGCGGCCTGCTGGAGGGTATCCAGGGAGGTGAGACGCGCCTGGTCGCGCTGCAGCGCTCCGCGGGCATCACTAAGCTCGTCGGCGCGCTCCTCGGCCTGTTCCCGCAGCTCGGCCAACCGTTGCTGCGCCTCCGCCTCGTGCTCGCGCTCGGCGGCGATGTCTTCAGCCAGCTCGGCGTCGCGCTGCTCCAGTTCCTCGATTTCCGCCTGGAGATCGTCCAGGCGCAGACGGCCGGATTCTTCTTCCAACCGTTGGCGGCGCCGCTCGATTTCCTCGCCGCGCCGCTCCAGCTGCTCGATCCGGGCGCGCTCCACCTGGGCGACGCGCACCGGCTCGGAGGCGTCTTCATTGAAGCCCTCCCAGCGCTCCCGCCAGGCGTCCAGCTCGGACTGAATCTGCTCCACGGTCTCCAGGGCCATCTCTTCGGCCTCCACCGCCTCTTCCGACTCCGGCTCCAGCTCGGAGAGACGCTCGCGCAGAACGGCCAGTTTCTCCCGGTCCTGTTCCAGCGTCCGGTCCAGATCGGCGATGGCATCCCGGTTCCTTTCAAGCTCGGTGACGCTCTTCTGCCGCAGCTCCCGCTGGTGGGTGATCTGCTGCTCGATCCGGGCGATGTCGGAGCCCAGCGAATAGTAGCGGCCCTGAATCTCGTTGAGCCGGTCGCTGTCGTCGGCGTGTCGGGCACGCACCTCCTCGGCCTCGCGCTCCAGGCCGCGCTGGCTCGCCACTTCGGCCTCCATGGCGTTTTCGCGCTCGGACAGCTCGCGCCGGAGCGTTTCGCGCTCCTCTTCCAGGTCGGAGAGCTTGAGTACGTGGAGCTCGGCCTGGCGCTGTCGCTGCTCGGCCTTCAACGACTTGTAGCGTTCGGCGGTCTCGGCCTGGCGGGCCAGTTTCTCCAGCTGCCGGCCCACCTCGTCGCGCACGTCGTCCAGGCGTTCCAGGTTTTCCAGCGTGTCCCGGATCCGGCGCTCCGTCTCCTTGCGTCGCTCCTTGTACAGGCTGATCCCGGCGGCCTCCTCCAGGTAAGCGCGGAGGTCTTCCGGGCGCGCCTCGATGACCCGTGAGATCATCCCCTGTTCGATGATGGAGTAGCTGCGCGGCCCCAGGCCGGTGCCCAGGAAAACGTCGGTGATGTCCCGCTTGCGACAGCGTGTACCGTTCAGGTAATAGGCTGACTGCCCCTCGCGGTTAACCTGGCGTTTGACGGAAATCTCGTTGTAGCTGGCGTACTTGCCGGTCAGGGAGCCGTCGCTGTTGTCGAAGATGAGCTCGATGCCGGCGGTGCCCACAGGTTTTCGGGAACTGGAACCGTCGAAGATGACGTCCGCCATGGATTCGCCGCGCAGATGCTTGGCCGAGCTCTCCCCCATTACCCAGCGGACGGCGTCGATGATGTTGGACTTGCCGCAGCCGTTGGGTCCGACGATTGCCACCAGATCCCCGGGCAGGGGAACCGTGGTGGGATCCACGAAGGACTTGAAGCCGGACAGCTTGATTCGGGTCAGACGCATCGACGATTACACCCCGGCGCCAGGGACGCGGCGAAAAACTTGGATAAGCGGCATACGATAACCGTTGCCGCGGCGATGGAAAACGCCCGACGTCTCATTCGTTTTCCGCTGACGCGGCCCCACTCGCTAGTCTAAGGCGCCGCGCTGCTCTAGAATCGCGGTCCCCGAGAGCACATCGAGCCCACGCAGATCCATGTCCACGCAACCCAGCAAGCACCTCGAAGCCTTCCCCAACCCGAATCCGGAGCGTGACTACACGCTTCATATCCGGGTGCCGGAGTTCACCTGCCTGTGCCCGAAGACGGGGCAGCCGGATTTCGGCACCATCCTCATCGACTACGTGCCCGACGAGCGCTGCGTGGAGCTCAAGGCGCTGAAGCAGTACATGTGGTCCTTCCGCGACGAGGGGGCCTTCCACGAGGCCGTCACCAACGAAATGCTCAACGACCTGGTGGGCGCCCTGGCCCCCCGGTTCATGCGCGTCACGGCCGAATTCAACGTCCGCGGCGGCATCTACACCACGGTGGTGGCGGAACACCGCAAGGACGG
>JASFMS010000253.1:0-4472 GCA_050117435.1 Ectothiorhodospiraceae bacterium
CGATCAGATCGTTTATGAAACGGCGGATCTGTGGTTCCATACACTGGTCATGCTGGCGCACTGCGGGCTCGGCCCGGCGGACGTGCTGGCGGAACTGGAGCGCCGCTTCGGTCTTTCCGGTATTGCGGAGAAGGCGTCGCGGAACTCCGGGCAGTAGCTGCATCTCCAATGCCGTAGGAGCCGTCGGCGTATCGGCGGCGCACCACGACAGAAAAACATCGCTTAGGCGGGGAGGTCCTCAATGGGTTTCGGCGGAATCAGTATCTGGTCCCTTCTACTCATCCTCATCATCGTGCTTCTGCTGTTCGGCACCAAGAAGCTGCGCAACCTCGGCGGCGACCTGGGCGGCGCAATCAAGGGCTTCAAGGAGGCCATGAACGAGGGGCACAAGGAGGGCTCTCAGGACAAGTCCAGTGAGTCGTCGGCGGAGATCGAGAACCGTACCGCAGAGAGCGGCGAGTCCACGGACTCGACGACGGAGCGCAACAAGCAGAACACTTCCTCCTGAGCTGATCGACATCGGCCGCGCAGCGGCTGACGGGACCCGTCCATGTTTGACGTTGGATTCTGGGAGCTCCTCGTTATCGGTGTCATCGCCCTGGTGGTGGTGGGGCCGGAGCGCCTGCCGGGCATGATGCGGACCGCGGGCCTTTGGGTGGGTCGTGCGCGGGCCGCTTTCTATTCCATTCGCGACGAGGTTGAGCGCGAGGTCAATGCCCAGGGCTTGCGCGACACCGAGCGCGCCATTCGCGAGAACGTTCAGACCACCATCGACGACACGCGCTCGACGGTGGAGCGCAGCTTCGAGGACGACAACGAGTCCGCCTACGTGGACGGCCAGCGCACGGACGATGCAAAAGCGGAGCAACCCGCCGGCGGCGATGCGCAGACCGCCGAAACCGGGGAAGGCTCCGGGGAGGAGCGCGAACAGACCGATTCCGCCGAAGAGCGGAAGAAGGTGCCGGACGAGGGCGGGCAGTAGATGAGAGAGGATACGCACGACGACGATCGGCAGGTGGACGAGGACCGGCCGCTTCTGACCCACCTGCTCGAGCTGCGCAGCCGGCTAATGCGCACGCTGATCGTGGTTCTGGTGGTTTTTCTCTGTATATACCCGTTTCGTGACGCCCTCTATGCCTGGCTTTCCGGCCCGCTGCGGGCGGTGCTGCCGGCGGGCGCTTCGATGATCGCCACGCAGGTGGCGACGCCGTTCCTCATCCCGTTGAAGCTGGCGCTGGTGTCGGCATTCTTCCTCAGCATTCCCTATATCCTCTACCAGCTCTGGGCCTTCGTGGCCCCGGGGCTGTACCGGCACGAGCGCCGTCTGGCGTGGCCGCTTCTGTTCTCCAGCGTCGTGCTCTTCTATGCGGGTATGGCGTTTGCGTATTTCGTGGTATTCCCTCTGGTGTTCAAGTTCTTTGCCGGCGCTGCCCCCGAGGGCGTCTCCATGATGACGGACATCGGCGAGTACCTGTCCTTCGTCCTGACGCTGTTCTTTGCCTTCGGCGCCGCGTTCGAGGTTCCCATCGCCACCATTCTGCTGGTGCGCACCGGAATTACCACCCGACAGGCGCTGTCCGGGAAACGCCCCATCGTGATCGTGGCCGCCTTCACGGTGGGCATGCTTCTGACGCCTCCGGACGTGATTTCCCAGGTTTTGCTGGCCGTTCCCATCTGGCTTCTCTTCGAGCTCGGTGTGATCTTCTCGGCCTGGTTCGAACCGCGGGGTGATCAATCCCGGGTGTCGGAAGACGAAAACTGACCTCAAGGTAAGCAAACGAGGGGGTCAACCCTCCCGGCACTGTTGCGATCGCACACCGACCCGCGTATCTTATTAGCCACTCGCGGGGAACGGCGCGTGCGGGCGCATTTTCACAGGCGCTTCCGCCGAACGTCTTTCCCCAACGTTTTCCACTGACTCTCGAGAAAGCGGCGCTTTTCGTGAACCGTAACCGAGCGGCCGAACAGCACGAGCACCTTCGATGCGGCGGTTCGGCGGCGCGGTTCGCAGTCATCATGAACGACGACGCGGTGTCAGACGAAACCCCCTCGAAGCGACGTGCCAGCCGCCGGCCTGTGCGGCGCGCAGCCATTCCCTTGGTAGAAGCCGACCGGGTGTGAGCGGCGATGCAGGCAAGGAAATCACACAGTATTCCCGCTCCACCCGCCAGTGAATCCATCCGTCGCGCCAATACATCAGTTTGTGTCACACCGGTCAGACGTGGCGTCGGCCCGGGTTTCGTCTACGTTTGCCGAAGGCGTCACGACACATGACAGCGCTCGCAAACTGCACCCCAATTCCATAATCCAGGTGAATCGCCAATGAATGGTGCTTTCGAACGGTTGCTGCGCAACTCCTATCTGAACGGGACGAATGCGGCGTTCATGGAGGACCTCTACGAGGCGTACCTAAAGGACCCGGACTCGGTGGACACCGAGTGGCGCCGCTACTTTCAGGGGCTGGAGGCGGGAACCGGTCCCGCCCGGAAGGATACGCCCCACGGCCCCATCCGCCGGGAGTTTCAGCGGCTGGCGAGATCCAACGGCCACCGTCGCCCGGCCGCCGCGGCCGAGGCCCTCGAACCCGAGGTCGCCCAGAAGCAGGCGGCGGTACTGCGCCTCATCAACGCCTACCGATTCCGCGGCCACCAGCATGCGGATACCGATCCCCTGAATCTTCGCGACAAGCCCGAAGTGCCGGATCTGGACCCGGCTTTTCACGGGCTTACCGATGCGGACCTGGACCGGGTCTTCAACACCGGCTCGCTGTTCGCCGAAGAGCGCATGCCCCTGCGGGAGATCATCGATCTGGTGCACGAGGTGTATTCCGGCAAAGTCGGCTCGGAGTACATGCACATCACCGACACCGTACAGAAGCGCTGGATACAGGAGCGCCTGGAGCGCGCCCGGGCGCGTCCGGATCTCTCCGCCGAGCGGCGCCAGGATCTGCTGCAGCGACTCACCGCCGCGGAAGGCATCGAGAAATACCTCAACAGCAAGTACGTCGGTCAGAAGCGGTTCTCCATGGAGGGCGGCGAATCCCTGATCCCGGCGCTGGACGAAATCGTGCAGCGGGGAGGCCGCCAGGGCGTGAAGGAGATGGTCCTCGGTATGGCGCACCGGGGGCGGCTCAACGTCCTCATCAACATTCTCGGCAAGTCCCCGAAGAACCTGTTCGCCGAGTTCGAGGGCGAGTACGAGCTGGAAGCCGCGGCGACAGCCGGCGACGTGAAGTACCACATGGGCTACTCGTCGGATATCAAGACCGACGGCGGCTCGCTCCATCTCGCCATGGCGTTCAACCCGTCGCACCTGGAAATCGTCGATCCCGTCGTGGAGGGCTCCGTGCGGGCGCGGATGCAGCGCCGCCGCGACTTCCAGGGCGAGGAAGTGCTGCCGGTGCTGGTGCACGGCGATGCGGCCTTCGCCGGCCAGGGCGTGGTCATGGAGACCTTCCAGCTCTCCCAGGCCCGCGGCTTCTACACCGGGGGAACGGTTCACCTGGTGCTGAACAACCAGATCGGCTTCACCACCTCCAATCCCCTGGATACCCGGTCGGCGATGTACTGCACCGAAGTCGCCAAGATGGTGCAGGCGCCGATATTCCACGTTAACGGCGACGACCCCGAAGCGGTGCTGTTCGTCACCCAGCTGGCCATGGACTACCGCGAGAAGTTCAAGCGTGACGTGGTCATCGACCTGATCTGCTACCGCCGCCACGGTCACAACGAGGCGGACGAACCGTCGGCCACCCAGCCGATGATGTACAGCAAGATCAAGAAGCATGCATCGGTGCGGAAGCTCTACGCGGACCGGCTGGCCCAGGACGGCGTCATCACGGAGAAGGACGCCAAGCAGATGGAGCGCAGCTACCGCGACAAGCTGGACGCCCAGGAAGTGGTCGCACCGCATATCCTCAGCGGCGTGCACAACGACTACGCCGTTGACTGGAGGCCCTACCTGGAGGCCACCTGGGAGGAGGACGTGGACACGTCCGTGCCTCTTGAGCGCATTCGTCGACTGCAGGAAAACCTGGAGTCGCTGCCCGAGGGCTTCGAGCTTAATCCCCGGGTCGCCAGCATGCTGGAGAGCCGCCACAAGATGGCGGTCGGCGCGCTCGCCATGGACTGGGGTTTCGCCGAAACCATGGCTTACGCCACCCTGCTGGAGGAAGGCCACAAGGTCCGGCTGACGGGCCAGGACAGCGGCCGCGGCACCTTCTTCCACCGCAACGCCGTGCTGCACAACGCCAAGGACGGAACAACCCACGTACCGCTCAAGGACATCACCACCGACCCGTCCGATTTCACCGTGATCGACTCCCTGCTTTCCGAGGAGGCGGTCATGGGCTTCGAATACGGCTACGCCACGGCCGAGCCGGGTTGTCTGGTGATCTGGGAGGGTCAGTTCGGTGACTTCGCCAACGGCGCCCAGGTGGTCATCGACCAGTTCATCACGTCCGGACAGGCCAA
>JASFMS010000254.1:0-4461 GCA_050117435.1 Ectothiorhodospiraceae bacterium
ATTCACGACTACTGCGAGAGCCGCGGCACCCCGTGCTGGGTGGGCGGCATGCTGGAGTCGGCGGTGGGGCAGGGTCCCGCGTTGGCGTTGTCCACCCTCTCGAACATCCACTATCCCTGCGACATTTTTCCCAGCAGCCGTTTCTACGGCGAGGATCTCTCGGAACCTGCGATCGAGCTCAGCGGGCCGTCCGCGATAACCGCGCCGGATGCGCCCGGACACGGCTTTCGCCCCAATCCCGCGCGTCTTCGGCGATGCATGCTGGACCACGCCCTCGTGCGTCCGGATGAGTGACGGAGCGGGTCGACCCGCAGCAATCTCGGTGCCATGCTCGCGTGTGTCGTCCGCAGGGGTTGCAGCCGTGCGGAATCCTCTCAATCCCGGAGCACACGAATGACACAGCAACCCGACGGGCGGACCCTCGAACTGCTGGAGACACTGGTCGGCTTCGATACCACCAGCCGGAACTCCAATCTCGCATTGATCGATTTCGTCCGCGATCATCTGGAAGGGCTGGGCGCGGACTGTCGAGTCGTGCCGTCCGAGGACCGTCAGAAGGCCAACCTGTACGCCACAATCGGACCTCGGGACCGGGGCGGGGTGATGCTCTCCGGGCACAGCGACGTTGTCCCGGTGGACGGCCAGAACTGGTCCACCGACCCGTTCACTGTCGTCGAGCGCGACGGGCGTTTCTACGGCCGCGGCACCTGCGACATGAAGGGTTTCATTGCCTGCGTACTGGCGGCCGCACCCGCCTTTGCAGCGGCGGATCTGAGCGAGCCGCTGCATATCGCGGTGACCTACGACGAGGAGGTGGGCTGTCAGGGCGTGCCGGGGTTGATCGACGCCATCCGCGACCTGTCCGTCCAACCGCGGCTGTGCATTGTCGGCGAGCCCACGGAAATGAACGTGGCCATCGGCCACAAGGGGTCCAGGGCTTACCACGCCCGATTCCATGGTCGCGAAGCGCATTCCAGTCTGGCCCCCACCACCGTGAACGCCGTCGAGTACGCGGCGGATCTCGTGGTCCGCCTGCGGGAGCTGGGGCGGCGTTTCGCCGAGGGTGGCCCATTCGACAATGACTACGACGTGACGCACACCACGGTGCACAGCGGAGTCATTCACGGCGGTCGTCAGGTCAACATCGTTCCGGCGCTCTGCGAACTGGACTTCGAGTTCCGGCCGCTCCCCGAACAGGATGACGATGCAGTGGAAGCGGAAATCCGGCAGTGGGTCGACGGCGAACTGGCACCGGAGATGACAGCGGTGCAGCCTGGTTGCGGAATCGACCTGCAACGCCGATACGCCTATCCGGGGCTCAGCACAGCGCCGGAGGAGGACATCGTTGCTTTTGCGGGCGAGTTGTCCGGCCGCACCATCCCCATCAAGGTCGCATTCGGTACGGAGGCCGGCGCCTTTCGCAACGGGCTGGGGATCCCCGCTGTGGTGTGTGGCCCCGGCAGCATCCGCCAGGCCCATCAGCCTGATGAGTTCATCAGCGCGGAGCAGTTGGCTGCCTGCGATGCGTTCATGCTCCGGCTGCTCGATCGAATGAAAACGTCCTGAGCGCCGGCGGGCTGTGCCGCCGAACGGATGTTTTTGCGTGATGCGCGGTGACATGGTCGCCGTCGCTCCAGCCATACTTGATCTGTATCAGGCCGTTCGTCTGGTCGGGTTGCCGGATCGCTGCATTGAAGCGATCCTGTGGGTCCGTTGCCCGGCAATCAGTGCATCCGAATACGAAGGAACGTCGAAGGCGGAATGCGGTAACGGGTAGACGAACAGTTGGTGTATGAGGGCACCACCGTTTCGGCTGTCAGCCACCTGGGGCACATCGTTGTATGCGCCGATGTCGTGGGCTTTCGTCCAAGGCCTTCGGCTCACAGATCCGAGCAACTGTGAATTGGCGCTGGCATGGGACACGGAGGGTACCGATGCGACCGATAGAAGCCGTCGAAATGATGCGCTGCGGAGAAGTCAGTCACTGCGAGATTCGCCCTGCCTGGGACGGATCGGGATCGTATGTCATTGCGGCGTACCGTCCGGACGCCGAAAACACTCGCTGGCGGATACTCACCCACGAGGACGGTGCGCCGCTGCGCTACAGAGATGCCTCACGGGCGTACGCACACGCCGTGCAGTCGGGTCTCCCGGCGGACGCCGTGAGCGTGCGTTGGCCTCCCATCAACCCAAGACGCTCCGGTAGCGGCAATACCAGAAAAGCCGAACCTCACTGGTCCACGGGGGACGTCGGGCACATCGCCGCGATAACGGGCCGTTATTCACCGATGAAGATACGGTAACGGCGAGAATCCGGCCGCGGGCCACCGTCGGGCGTTGGAAAACCCCGGCGCGTGGCCTCTGCCGGTGGCGCGGAGGGGGCCTCACGAGCCGGCCGGGGTACAAACCCGAAACATTCCAAGTGCCTGGGCGTTACATTCTCCGCCTATGGTTGGGCTTTCGGCTCAACCACGGAGAGGCCCATGAACAGGTACAGCGTCCTTCGCGAGGTGGCCGGCCCCGCTGGCGGCGTCACCGCACCGCGTTTCGCGAGCATTCTCGATACCGTAGGCAATACACCGGTGGTACAGATCCGCCGACTGGCGCCGCCGGGCGTCGATCTGTATGCCAAGATCGAGGCCTTCAATCCCATGGGGTCGGTGAAAGACCGCATGGCCCACAATGTCATCGAGACCGCCGAGCGCAGTGGCGCACTGAAGCCCGGGCAGACCGTGGTGGAGGCCACCAGCGGCAACACCGGGATCGGCCTCGCGATGGTGTGCGCGGCCAAGGGGTATCCGCTGGTGGTTACCATGGCGGAGAATTTCAGCGTGGAGCGGCGCCGGATTCTTCGCTTCCTGGGCGCCCGGGTGGTACTGACTCCGGCCGCGCTGAAGGGCAGCGGAATGGTCGCGAAGGCCCGCGAGCTGGCGGATGCGCACGGCTGGTTCCTGGTGCGCCAGTTCGAGAACGAGGCCAACGCCGATGCGCACAGTTTCACGACGGCGGCGGAGATTCTCGATGCGTTCGCTGACAGCAAGCTGGACTATTTCGTCACCGGCTACGGTACCGGCGGCACGCTGAAGGGGACCGCGCGAACGCTGAAAGAGTGTTCGCCGGCAACACGTATCGTCGTCTGCGAGCCCGACAATGCGGCGCTCCTGGCAAGCGGGGAGGCACAGGACCGCAATGAGGACGGTTCGCCGGCGAACGGTCATTCCGCCTTCCGTCCCCACCTCATGCAGGGGTGGACCCCCGATTTCATTCCCAAGCTGGCGCAGGATGCCCTGGACAGCGGGTTGGTGGACGACACCATCGGCGTCAGCGGCGAGGAGGCGCTGCGCGGCGCACGGGAACTCGCAAGGCGTGAGGGAATATTTGCCGGAATTTCCGGCGGAGCCACATTCGCGGCGGCCCTTAAGGTGGCGACCTACGCCGCGCCGGGCAGCCGGATACTCTTCATGCTGCCGGATACCGGGGAGCGTTACCTGTCGACGCCTCTGTTCGACGATATTCCTGTGGAAATGACGGAGGAAGAGACGGAAATTGCCCGTTCGACGCCCAATTTCCGTTTCGATTCACCCGTTGGCGGGCAACCGGCGGAAAACGGCGCGCCGCCGGGCGGGGCCGACCCCGAGACGGCGCGCTTTCTGGATGAAACTCTCAGCGACCCGGAATCGCCGGTCGTCCTCTTTGCGCTGCAGTGGTGCGAGTTTGCCTGGGCGGTGCGCAAGCTCTTCAGGGCTGCCGGCATCGGCTATCGGCACGTGGCGCTGGACTCTGTTGCGCTCCAGCAGGGCGAGCGCGGAAGCCGGGTTCGCGCGGCGCTGACCGCGAGGACAGGCATTCCCACGATTCCGCAGGTTTTCGTCGGCGGTGAACTGGTGGGCGGTTGCACGGAAGTATTCGCGGCCTACCGGGACGGGCGCCTTCGCGCACTGCTGGCACGACACGGCATCGAGATCGCCGAAGACCGGGTCGAGGAACCGTCGCGCTTCCTACCGGGCTGGCTGCACACCCGCTGAGCCGCACTCCTTCGTCACGCCCGGCCCAGCGATGGGCCGGGCACTGCTGTTTACGGACTGGAGCCGGCTCATGGATTGATGGTTCCCGGTCACCATCCGGCTTTCGGTGTCAGCCACGCCCGTTGCGGCCTCACGGCGACCGTGGCGGGTTACCCACCTCGGGGCCCGAATCGTTGGCCCCGTTTGATACCCACCGGAAACATGTTCTGCACGTACCGACATTCCCCGGATACCGACTCGGCGCATTCTCTCTCCCGTGGCCGGGGCTCCGGCCTCACCAAAACAGTCAAGGGTGAAACACATGAGTGCAATCGCAGAGAGTGTCGTTCATGCCGGCGTTCGGGATCGGTATGCCAAGTGCGTAGAGGTTTCCAAGCGTATCCGCTGGGATATCGACCGGGACGTGTTCCGGGGAAGGGAGTTCGACTTCAGCCGG
>JASFMS010000255.1:0-4453 GCA_050117435.1 Ectothiorhodospiraceae bacterium
TGAGCCCTCCCGACTGCTGAAGACCGGCAACTCGCTGACGGCGGATTACCTGACGGGAAGGCGCCGGGTCATCGACCGCGATGAAGGCGCCAGCGAACCGGCCACCGCGAGCCTGAGCGTCCTCGGCGCAGCCGCCAACAACCTCCAGGACGTGGATGCCCACATACCGCTCAACCGTCTCGTCTGCCTCACCGGCGTCAGCGGCTCGGGCAAGTCCACCCTGATGCAGGACGTCCTCTATCGGGCGCTGCGCAAGATCAAGGGCAGCCCCACGGAGCCCGCCGGTGCGCACCGGGCCGTCGAGGGCCATGAGAACATCGACGACGTGGTCATGGTGGACCAGTCCCCCATCGGCAAGACCACGCGCTCCAACCCGGCCAGCTACGTGGGCGCCTTCGAGGCCATCCGCAAGGCCTTCGCCGCGGAGCCCATGGCTTTCGAGCGCGGCTACAAGCCCGGCACCTTCAGCTTCAACTCCGGCAACGGGCGCTGCCCCACCTGCGGCGGCAACGGCTTCGAGCACGTGGAGATGCAGTTCCTCAGCGACGTCTACCTGCGTTGCGCGGACTGCAACGGCAGCCGCTACCGTCCCGAGATTCTGGAGGTGAAACTGGCGCCGCCCCCCGGCTCCACGGAGCGGCCCAAATCCATCGCCGACGTGCTGGACCTCACCGTCAACGAGGCGGTGGCGTTCTTCGCGCAGTACCCGGACGTGCGCCGCAGCCTGGAGCCGATTCAGGCAGTGGGGCTGGGCTACATGAAGCTGGGCCAGCCTGTCCCCACGCTGTCCGGGGGCGAGGCGCAGCGCCTGAAACTGGCCGGTCACCTGGTAAAGGCCTCCGGACGCAGGGGCAAGTCCAGCGGTCGGCTGCTGTTTCTGTTCGACGAACCGACCACGGGCCTGCACTTCGACGACGTGGCGACCCTGCTGCGGGCCTTCCGACGGCTGATCCAGGCCGGTCATTCGCTGGTTGTCATCGAGCACAATCTGGACGTCATCGGCGCCGCCGACTGGATCATCGACCTGGGCCCGGAGGGCGGTGAGCGTGGCGGGCGGATCCTCTGCAGCGGAACACCGGAACAGGTGATGGCCACCGAGGCCAGCCATACGGGACGCGCGCTGCGCCAGTACCTCGACGCGGCGAGCATGGTCGCCGCCTCCGAAGAGCGGCCCACCGCCACCGCGGAGGTCCGCGAAGCACCATCGCGGCAGCTGGTACCGGCGCTTCGCCAGTCAATCCATATCCACAACGCCCGGGAGCACAACCTCAAGGGCGTGGACATCGACATCCCCCGGGACAAGCTCACGGTCATTACAGGCGTCTCCGGTTCCGGCAAGAGCACCGTGGCCTTCGACATCCTCTTCAACGAGGGCCAGCGACGATACCTGGAGTCCCTGAACGCGTACGCCCGGCAGTTCGTGCAGCCCGCCTCCCGGCCGGACGTGGACGCCATTTTCGGTATACCGCCCACGGTGGCCATCGAGCAGCGCACCAGCCGCGGCGGCCGCAAGAGCACCGTGGCCACCATGACCGAGATCTACCATTTCCTGCGGCTCATGTTCGTCAAGCTCGGCACCCAGCACTGCCCGGACTGCGACATTCCCATTCAGGCCCAGACGCCGGATGCCATCACGGCCCGGCTGTTGAAGGACTACCGCGGCAAGACCGTGCAGCTGCTGGCGCCCATGGTGGTATCGCGCAAGGGCTACTACACCGACCTCGCCAAATGGGCCAGCAGCAAGGGATTCACCCACCTGCGACTGGACGGGGAGCTGGCCCCCACGGACAACTGGCCGCGGCTGGACCGCTACCAGGAGCACGACATCGAGCTGCCGGTCGCCGAGGTGCGGGTCGACGTCGCGCAGGAACAGCAACTCCGGGAGGGCCTGGAGCGGGCCCTGGATTACGGCAAGGGCACCATCATCGTCAGCACCGGCGGCGGCGACGCGATATTCTCCACTGAGCGCGCCTGCCCCGGCTGCGGGCGCAGCTTCGAGGCGCTGGACCCCCGACTGTTCTCCTACAACTCGAAGCACGGGTGGTGCCCGTCCTGTTACGGTACCGGTGCCGTCCTCGCGGGCTTCGACGCCGAACAGAGCGGCGAGGAATCCGCCTGGCTGGAAGCCGACGCGGAGACCCTTACCTGCCCTCAGTGCGACGGCCGCCGCCTGCGCCCGGAAGCGCTGGCCGTGAGGTTCCTGGACCACGGTATCGCCGATTTCAACGCCATGACCGTGGCCATCGCCGAAACCTACTTCCGCGACCTGGAACTGGACGGCCGGCAGGCAGAGATTACCCGGGACATCCTCCCGGAGCTGCGCAACCGGCTGGCCTTCCTTCAGGAGGTAGGGCTGGGATATCTGACACTGGACCGTGCCGCGCCGACCCTCTCCGGCGGCGAGGCGCAGCGTATCCGCCTTGCCTCCCAGCTGGGCTCGAACCTTCAGGGCGTCTGCTACGTACTCGACGAGCCCACCATCGGTCTGCACCCGCGGGACAACCGCATGCTCCTTGACACGCTGGGCCGCCTCGAGGGCAAGGGCAACACGATCGTCGTGGTGGAACACGACGAGGACACCATCCGCCGCGCCGAGCATGTTGTGGACCTGGGGCCCGGCGCCGGGGTCACCGGCGGCCGGGTGGTCGCGGCCGGTACGTTGCAGTCCCTGCTGAAGAACCCGGACTCCGTTACCGGACGGAGCCTGGCGAACCCGCTGCAACATCCTCTTCTGGAGTCCCGGCGGACCGCGCCGGCCGAACACGCCGTCCGCGTCACCGGCGCACACCGGCACAATCTGCAGTATGTGGATGCCCGTTTCCCGCTGGACCGGCTGGTCTGCGTTACCGGAGTCTCCGGCTCCGGCAAGAGCACGCTGGTCCGCGAGGTGCTGCAGCAGAACCTGCATCGACTGGTTCAGGAACGGCGCCGGAAAAGGACGCCGGAACTCACGGGCTGCGAGGGCATCAACGACTGGGAGGTAGTGGACCGGGTCCTGGAGGTGGACCAGACGCCCATCGGCAAGACACCGCGTTCGTGCCCGGCGACATACGTCGGCTTCTGGGACGACATCCGCAAGCTCTTCGCGCAGACGGAAGAGGCGCGACTGCGCGGCTACACGCCCGGCCGGTTCTCGTTCAACACCCGCGACGGCCGCTGCGACGGCTGCGACGGCCAGGGCGTGAAACGCATCGAAATGAGCTTTCTTCCCGATGTCACCGTTCCCTGCGACGTCTGCCGCGGCCAGCGTTTCACCCCGGAGACGCTGGCGGTTCACTACAAGGACCGCTCCATCGGCGACGTTCTGCAGATGAGCGTCGACGAAGCCGTCGACTTTTTCGCCGCCCATCCGAAGGTGCACCATGCCCTGCGGCTGCTCCAGGACGTTGGACTCGGCTACCTTACCCTCGGCCAGCAGAGCCCGACCCTATCGGGGGGCGAGGCGCAGCGCATCAAACTGGTCACCGAGCTCGCCAAGGCACGACCGGACACTGGACGCCGCAAATCGCCGCATACCCTCTACGTTCTGGACGAACCCACCGTCGGGCTGCACATGGCGGACGTGGAAAAACTCATCCGGGTGCTTCACCGGCTGGTGGAGGCCGGCAACACCGTGGTTCTCATCGAGCACAACCTGGACATCATCGCCGAAGCGGACTGGCTGATCGATCTGGGACCGGAAGGCGGCGATGGCGGCGGCAGCATCGTCGCCGCCGGAACGCCGGAAGCCGTGGCCACGGCGGAAGGCTCCCACACCGGCCGCATCCTGGGCGAGTTCCTCGCCGAACGCGGACGCCCCGGCGACTCCGGCCCGAGCCGCGCAGAAGGTTCGCAGGGGTGATGGGCATCGCTGCGCTCTGCCCATCCTACTGCGGGGCCGTGGCTCTCGGCCGTAGGATGGGCAGAGTGAAAGCGATGCCCAACAGGAGAGTCTCCCGCCTATTCCGGACTCATTTCCCGAATCGATACCGGGGTACCCGCGCACCCCCAATCCGGGGCGTACACACCCCTATCCACATACCGAGAAAAGCTGCTCCACGCCCAGTCACCGGGACGCGACACAAAGCCGTGCTTGACCGGATTGTAGTGGATGTAGTCGACGTGCCGTCTAAGGTCCTCTTCGTCTCGAATAGCGTGCTCCCAGAAGCGCCGCTGCCAAATGCCCTTTTCCCGTTTGCTTAGGGCGGAACGGGCTACGTTCGAACGTGCTTTCCAATCAAGTGAAAAGCGGTATTTCACGAGCCTCCAACGGGTGGAGAAATCGGAGTCTTGGGTCGGCAGTGTCCACACGCAATGGAGGTGATCCGGCAGCAGCACGATCGCATCGATTCGGAAGGGTCGTTCACGCATCACGCGACGCAAGGAAGACCGAAAAAGCCGAACAGCTTCTGGAGCTTGGAAGAGCGGAAAACGGCGGTTGGTGACGACCGTAAAGAAGTACGAGCCTCCGGGA
>JASFMS010000256.1:0-4436 GCA_050117435.1 Ectothiorhodospiraceae bacterium
AGGCCGCGGCGAAGTCGGCGCCGCTGACCGTCCCCAGCGCCTCACCGTTGAATATCAGAGTGGTCCCCTCCCCGGGTATGTAGCGCATGGTGAAGCGGTCGCCCTCGGCAACATCCCGGTACCAGCTGTGAAATCGCTCCACCCGTTCCCGCAGACCGGCCAGCGCCTCGTTGGACAGCTGGCGCTTCAGCACCTTGTTGGCGGCTTCCACCAGCACGTCGGCATCCAGTTCCCGGAGATAGGCGATCTCGATCTGCCGCGGCGTATCCGCGGCGAGAAGCCTCTCGCGCGGGATGTCCGAAGGGCAGTACAGAGCCGCCGTGTAGACCTTGATGAACGGGCCGTACCAGGCGATACCGGCGCCGACTCGCGGCAGCTCTCCGGCGGGCGTATCGACATCGGCCGGAAAGGTCTGACCGGCTACCGTTACATCCGCCGCCATGGCCGGTGTTCCCCCCATGACTGCCACCATGAATATCAGACGCGCCAGCATCGGGATTAACCTCCCTTGCGGAAGAAGATGGTTACCTCTCCAACCCGGAATCCGAACTTGGTGACCTCCGCCCGGTTGATGAGCACGCCGTCCGGCATGCGGTACATCCAGTCGTCGAACTGCAGGTGCCAGGTGTCGTCGTCGGTCTCCAGCGCCAGGGTGTACTGCCAGTTCAGGGCGCTGCCGTAGACCGTGCCCTTGGCGACGCCTACTACGTCGGCGGCCCGCCCCTCGTAGTGGTGCTCGTCCAGCCGTTTGATGCGCCAGACCCGCTGGTCGGTCTCGCCGTCCAGGTATTGAAAATCCTCCTCCAGCACGAACACATTCCCGTCCATGCGGCCGTTGATGTCCACGGTGAAGCGGCGTTTCACGTCCCCGGAGCGGTCCTGAAACATGCCCCAGGCACGAACGGGGCCGCTGAAGTACTCCTCGAGCTTGAACGGCGGGCGGGTTCCGGCGTAATCCTCCGGCGCCATGCCGGCACAGCCGCTGAGAAGTGCCAGGGCGACAAGGGCGGCCAACACACGTTTCGGCACGGGATCACTCCTACATTGCGAATGTACAAATAATGTATAATTAAATGGTACAACGCAAGCGGTAATCGAAGGGGAGACGCGGGGAATGGCAGGTGACGAGACGTTGGAGGCGCTTGTGCGATCGTCTCCGGTGGTCGTGTTCCGGTCGCCGCTGACCGATATGAACGGTCTGCCGGAGGAGCTGGAGCGCAGTGGTATTCGGTGGAAGGACCTGGAGTTGGGGATGGGGGAATCGGCCAACCGCGACCGCTTCCAGCAGCTGCGGCTGCGCACGGGACATCCCACCCTTCCTCAGTGTTTCGTGGACGGGCGGTTCGTCGGCGGGATCGCCGGTCTCAGGGCGCAGCTACAGCGGCGTCGCAAGGCGCCTGCCATTGCCCTGGCGATGGGCTACGGCGGTCTTCTCCCGTTCTTCGCGGCTGCCGCCGCGTCCTGGTTGGTGGTCGCGGACTGGCCGGCCCGCGTCCAGCTCGTCTACGCGGCGGTCATTCTGTCCTTCGTCGGCGCGGTTCACTGGGGCAGGGCGGTGGCCGGTGCTTCCGCCCCAAGCGCCTATGCCTGGAGCGTGGTTCCAGCGCTGGTGGGATGGTTCGCTGCGCTCATGCCGCCGGCCGTGGGTTTGGCTGCGATGGCGGCGTCATTCGCAGTCCTGAGGCTTGCTGAACGGCGGTGGGTGGACGACTTCCTGCCGGGGTGGTTCCGGCGGCTGCGTGACCACCTGAGTATCGGTGCGGTGGCCGCGCTGATTCTGACCCTGTTGGCAGTGGCGGCTTGACTCACCGAGAGGACGCCGGGGAGCGTTGCAGCAGCATCCACGCCTGGCCGGCCACCAACGGCAGCAGGCTCATGGTGAAGATCACGAGCCAGTCGACGGCATCCGGAGGGGCGACGTCGAGTATGGCAGCCAGCGGGGTCGCGTAGACGGCCGCCAGTAGCAGCGCCACGCAGAGTCCCAGCGCCCCCCAGATCCAGGGATTGCGCACCACGTCGTTCGCCAGGAGTCCCGACGCGGGGGAGCGCAGGTTGAACACGTGCCATAGCTGTGCGAACGCCAGGGTCAGGAACGACACCGTCACGGCGCTCGTCATATCGTGCCCGTGGCGTGCCAGGGCGACCGCGAAGGCGGCGAGTACGGTGGCGGTGATTAGTACCCCGTAAGTCACAATCTGCCGCCAGTGCGCGCCTTCCAGAATCCCCTGCTTCCGGGGCCGGGGTGGCTGCTGCATGATGTCCGGGTCGCCGGCTCCGACGCCCAGGGCCAGGGCGGGAAAAACGTCCGTTACCAGGTTCAGGAAGAGGATCTGCAGCGGCAGTATCGGCAGCGGCGCCTGGGCGAGGGTGGCGATACCCAGGACCAGCACCTCGCTCAGGTTGCAGGAGAGCAGGTAGATAACGAACCGGCGGATGTTGCGGAAGATGACCCGCCCCTGTTCCACGGCGGCCGCAATGCTGGAGAAGGCGTCATCCTTCAGGACCATGTCTGCCGCTTCCCGCGCAACCTGCGTTCCGCGGCGCCCCATGGCGATGCCAATGTCCGCCTTCTTGAGCGCCGGAGCGTCGTTGACGCCGTCGCCGGTCATGGCGACCACGTTGCCCGCCTGCTGGTGCACGGCGATGAGATTGAGTTTCTGCTCCGGGCTCACCCGGGCGAAAACCGGCGCCGCCAGCAGCCTCTCGCGTCCGGCCTTGTCCAGCGTATCCAGATCGTCCAGCGCGCTGCCGGCGAGCACGTCGGGCTCGTGGTCGTCGGTTAGTCCCACGGCCGTGGCGATGGTCGCGGCCGTGGCGGGTTGGTCGCCGGTGACCATGACGACGCGAATGCCGGCAGCGCGGCACCGAGCCACGGCCTCCGGCACCTCCCGGCGCGGTGGGTCAACGAAGGCGACGAGTCCGAGCAGCGTAAGGTCACGGTCCGAGGCTGCCGCCGCGTCGTTGCCCTCGCGGCGAGCGAGCGCGAGCACACGAAGTCCCCGGGCCGCCAGGGCATCGTTGCTCGACAGCCAGCGCTTCCGGGTCGCTTCGTCCAGGGCGCGGGCGCCGGCGGTGCCGAGCTCGTGGGTGCACTTCGCGAGTACCACTTCCGGCGCACCCTTCACTGCCACCATCAGTCGAGCGGCGTGCTGATGGACGGTGGCCATCATCTTTGTCGCTTCGTCGAAGGCGTCCTCCCGGATCTCGGGCAGGGAGGCCCGCAGTTGGGCCGTGTCGACGCCTGCATCTGCCGCGGCCTCGAGCAGAGCCACTTCCATGGGGTCGCCCACGCCACCGGGTTCGGCGTTGCTGCAAAGCACACCCACCTCCAGCGCGGCGCGGGCAACCTCACCGTCCGGCGAGACCGCGTCGCCGCGCTCGGCCTTCCAGCGTCCCTGCTCGTGGGCGAGTGCGCCGTCGGGCAGCACGAGCCCCGAGACGCTCATGCGGTTTTCGGTCAGGGTTCCGGTCTTGTCCGTGCAGATAACGCTGGTGGCGCCGAGCGTCTCCACGGCCGCGAGGCGATTGATCAGCGCCTGGCGCCTCGCCATGCGCCACATGCCGCGGGCGAGGGCGATGGTGGCCACCACCGGCAGGCCTTCTGGAATGGTGGCGACCGCCAGGGCGATGGCGGTTTCCACCATCAGAACCAGCTCCTTGCCGGAGACGATGCCGGCGGCACCCACCGCGACGGCCACCACCAGGGTCAGCCAGATCAGTCGCCGGCCGAGGCGGTCCAGGCGCTGTTCCAGCGGGGTCAGCTCGTCCTCCACGGTGGCGACGAGACTGCTGATGGTGCCGAGCTCAGTGGCCATGCCGGTGGCATGAACCACCGCCTCGCCGGTCCCGCGGGTGACGGCCGTGCCTTTGAAGAGCAGGCAGCGGCGTTCTGCCAGCGGCGCATCCGTATCCACCGCATCCACGGTCTTCTCCGCCGGAAGTGACTCGCCGGTGAGTGCCGACTCGTCGGCGGTGAGGCGGGAGGCCTCCAGCAGCCGCATGTCCGCGGCGATCACGTCGCCGCCCTCGACCAGGACCACGTCGCCGGGTACCAGCTCGTCCGCCGGTATCTCGCGCACGCGCCCATTGCGCCGAACCCGAGCGCGGGAGCCGCCCAGCTTGCGAAGCGCCTCCATGGAACGCACCGCACGCAGCTCGGTAGCGAAGCCGATGAGCGTGTTGATGACGATGACCGCCACGATGGCGCCGCCCTCCACCCAGTCCCGGAATGCGAAGGAGAGGCCGGCTGCGGCGGCCAGGAAGATCACCATCAGGCCCTTGAGCTGATCGACGAGGATGTCCCAGGCGCCGCGGACGGCGGTGCGGCGAAGCTGATTCCGGCCGAATTGCCGGCGACGCCGGCGTACCTCACCGTCGTCGAGCCCGCGCTCGGGGTCGACGCCAATCTCGCCGGCCGCCGTGTCCGCGGACAGGCT
>JASFMS010000257.1:0-4433 GCA_050117435.1 Ectothiorhodospiraceae bacterium
CGTATCCGGGGATAAAGAAGGATCTCCGGGGAGAACGTCTCTCCGTGAAGGGTTTCGACTGCGTGCGACATGATCGCACCTCCCTGGCGCCGCTTTGAGCACCAATGCATGTGTTGCAGTTACAACTCTACTGCGGCACCGGCTTCCGCGTGCTCGCCGTGGCGACAGCATGTTTGGCGTGTGCGCCAGTGCGCTATTCTCGACGTGAGGCTGTCATGAGACAGGGAGGCGGCATGACGACGCCGCGCGCATCCGGTCCCCTGGACGGTGTGGACCCCATTGCCGCCGCGATGCTTCGGGTCGCCGTTGCGGACTGCCCGGTGGTTTACCAGCTCCGCGCCCCCGGGAGAGGCGCCGGCCTGGCGGCGGCGCTGCAACGTGCCTGCGGCGTGCTCGTCCCGCAGTTTCCGGGGGCGTTGGTGGTTGACGGTGGGGCCGTGGCGTTCCACCCGCGCGCCGGCGAGTGGTTTCTGGCACTGCGTCAGAAACCGTGTCGGCCCCTTGAAGTGCAGGATGCGGCAGCGGTGGATGTCAGCGGCGGCTATGTGTTGGTGGAAATGGCGGGCGAGGGCGCCGTCACTGTGCTGCAGCATGCTGATAGCGCCGCCGACTCGCTTCGGAATCTGCGGCCGGGCCGATGCGCCTATCTCGTCTTCGCCGGTGCCGAGCTACTGGTGGGGCGACTGGACAGCCGTTGCGAGTACCGGCTGTTGATTCCCAGCAGCGCCGCAGCGCATGTCTGGCGCTGGCTGCAGCACGTCGTCTAGGGAGGCGCGGAACCGTTCCCGGGTGCCTCTGCGCTTCCTGGCAGTGCTGTGGCAAGGCGGCGTTCGGCGCAGCGGCCTATACGCCGAAGTGGGAGCAGGCCCGGGCCCCTGCGCGTAGCGGCGCGCTACGGCAGGGCTGATTCAGCCGGGTCTTTGGGGGCGCCCGTGTTTGCCATGCGGCGCAGGGATATTGATGGGCATCACTGCGTTCTGCCCATCGTTCCCGGCTGTTCAGTGCTTGCCTAGGGGCCGGGTGCCGGTTCGGGGCCCGTTGCCGGTGACGGCGGTTCCGCGGCTTCCGTCAGCCGATTGCGCCGGAAGCGGCGTTCATCACGTGGTGAACGGCCGTAGCGGTCGTGATAGCACTTGGTGAAGTGCGGCGGCGATACGAAACCGCAGGCGATGGCCACGTCGGTGATGGGCATGTCCGTCTGCAGCAGCAGCTGCCGAGCCCGGCTCAGTCGCAGATCGAGGTAGTAGCGCGTCGGCGTGCAGCCGAGGTAGCGCCGGAACAGGCGTTCGAGCTGGCGGCGGGAGACGTTGGCGTGCTGCGCGAGTTCGTCCAGCGTCAGCGGTTCGTGAAGATTGGCCTCCATCAGCGTCACCACTTCCACCAGCTTGGGCTGGCTGGTGCCCAGGCGCACCCGCAGCGGCATGCGTTGCCGCTCGCTGAAATCGCGAATGCGCTCGTGGAGGAATTCCTCGGCGATGGATTCGGCGAGGTCGATGCCCTGCTGCCGCGCAATGATGTTGAGCATCATGTCCAGCGGCGCCACGCCTCCGGAGCAGGTATAGCGATCCCGGTCGATGACGAACAGCTCGGAGGTGAAGACGGTGGAGGGGAACAGCAGCGATTCGTAGATACTGGAGATGTTCTCCCAGTGCAGCGTGCAGCGGTAGCCGTCCAGGACCCCCGCCTGGGCCAGCAGGTAGGCGCCGGTGCACACGGCACCCAGGTCCGCGCCGGAGCGGGCGAGGCGGCGCAGCCACGACAGGACTTCGCGCTCGCAGTGGTCCTGGATGTCCACGCCGCCGCAGACCATGAGCAGGTTCACCGGCGGGGCATTGGCGATGCCGGTATCCGGTGCCACCTTCAGCCCGTCGCTTCCCGCCACCGGTTCACCGGTTCGGGTGATCACGGTCCACTCGTAGAGTTTCGTGTCGGCAAGCTGGTTCGCCATGCGCAACGGCTCGAGCGCGGCAGCGAATGCGAGATGGGAGTATCCCGGCACGAGCAGAAAGCCGACACGGTACAACCCGCCCCTACCGGCGGTCCCCGGAGTCAGTGGTCTGTCGGCCATGGCTTTTCCGCATTATCGAGGTGAATCAAGATCTGCCCCCGCATGTTTTTATCGACGAAGCGCTCGGCGGCCAGGGGAACGTCACTATTTTGCACCAAAGCATACCCGCTGTCGCCCTCGCGTCCATATACCAAAAGGCGGCCCCGACATGCGTTTTCGGGACGTGGGCCCTTTGCCCGGGGCACTGGGCTGTTTCGCATTCCGGTAGACTTGCGGGACCCGATTACGTTCGTTTACGGCGCCACATGAATAGTTCCTCCCACCGCCGCCTCCTCGACCGCCTGGCCGCCCGCAGCCCCGCTGGCGTCGTGCCACGCGGCGCCGCACTGCAGTCCCTTCTCGCGGAGTTGGGAGATCCCCAGGACCAGCTGCGCTCGGTTCAGATCGCCGGCTCCAAGGGCAAGGGTTCCACGGCGCTCTACCTGGAATCTGTGCTGCGCGCCTCACGACGGAGAGTGGGCGTGTTCACATCACCTCACCTGGTGCGGTGGTCGGAGCGGTTCCGTATCGACGCCGCCGAGGCGTCGTCGGCACAGCTGGATGCGGCGCTGGAGCAGGTCGACGACGCTGTCGTCCGGCTCCGCCGGCTTGGCCTCGAGGCGGAGCTGGGTTTCTTCGACGCCGCACTGGCCGTGGCGCTCGTTCTCTTTCGCGACGCGGGTGTCGACGTCGCCGTGCTGGAAGCCGGGCTCGGTGGGGCGCGGGATGCCACGTGTCTGGCGAAACCCGCGGTGACCTGTCTCACCAGTGTGGAGCTCGAGCACACGGCCATTCTCGGCAACTCCATCGTCGCCATCGCCACCGAGAAGGCCGGCATTGCCCGGCGGGGCGTACCGCTTGTGGCGGGATGGCTGGCCGTCGACGCGGCCCGCGTGGTGCGGGCAACGGCCGAGCGTGCCGGTGCGCCGCTGGTCGAGGCGGGCGCGGGCTACGACGCTCGGGTGTCGAGGACGGCGGACGGTCGTGGTTGCCGACTGCAGTTCGACGGCCTGGGCATCGCCCTGGATGTGTGTCTCCCGGTGTTGGGCGCACCGCTGGCCGGATGTGCCGCCGTCGCCCTGGCCTGTGCCGCCTCGGTTCTGCCTCCCGAGGATCTGGAGCCCGCACTGCTCGCGCGCTCGCTGGCAAGCGTGCGTTTGCCGGGGCGCATGGAACTTGCGAGGTTGGGCGGGCGCGACTTTCTTGTCGACAGCGCCCATACCGCTGAGTCCGCCCGCGCCCTGGCGCAGGCGCTGAGGCGCATGGGCCGCCGAGCGCATCTGGTGTTCTCCCTGAGCCGGGACAAGGACCTGCGCGGTTTCATCGAACCTCTGATCCCGGCGCTCGGCTCTGCCGTCGTTACCGTCGCGGACCCGGCACGCAGCGGTTCGCCGGAGATGCTGGTGGAGCAGCTGCAGGCGGTTGCCCCCGGAGTTGCCTGCCGCGCCGAACCCGACGTCGCCCGGGCGCTGGATTCCGCGCGCGAGCGCTGCGGGCAGCGGGAACTGGTCTGCGTGGCCGGTTCCGTATATCTCGCCGGTCGGGCGCGGGCGTTGCTCGGCCTGCACAACGGCCAGTCCGCGCGCTGAAAGCGTCGCCCACGAGGACCTTAAACGGCGCACAGAGCAAACTCCGATGCTTCTGCAAGGCAGATAATCGACGACACATTCCCCGGGGAGGATCTGAGAGCGTCCCTGCCGGCGAACCCGAATCGAACCGATCGCAACAGCAGGGATGTCCCTGGCTTCCCGATTGGGCTGATGCCCAACCATCAGCTGTGTGCGTTCGTGAGGAGGGATTATGGCTACGACGCAGCAGGACGCCCGGATTGGAGGAGTTACCGCGAAGCTGCCGAGCGATCTGGAGATCGCCCAGGGAGCCCGCCTCAGACGTATCGAGACGGTTGCGGCGGAAATGGGCATCGGCGAGGAGCTGCTGGAGCCCTACGGCCGGCACGTCGCCAAGATTCGGCTCGATGCCGTGGACGAGCTCGCCGGCCGACCGCCGGGCAAGTACGTCGTCGTCTCCGCCATCACGCCGACGCCGCTTGGCGAGGGCAAGACCACCACCACCATCGGCCTGGCCCAGGGCTTCCACCACATCGGCAAGAGCTGCACCGCGGCCATCCGCCAGCCCTCCATGGGACCAACCTTCGGCATAAAGGGCGGCGCCGCCGGCGGCGGCTACAGCCAGGTGGTTCCCATGGAGAAGATCAACCTCCACCTCACCGGGGACATGCACGCGGTCACGGCGGCACACAATCTGCTCGCCGCGATGATCGACAACCAGTTCAGCCACAAGAGCGGTGTCCCGCTGGATCCGTTCAGCATCACCTGGCGCCGGGTCATGGACCTCAACGACCGCGCTCTGCGCAATCTGGTGGTGG
>JASFMS010000258.1:0-4382 GCA_050117435.1 Ectothiorhodospiraceae bacterium
ACCGTCGTCGCCGTACGAATTTCGCAGATCGCCGCTATCGGCGAGATCGGCAAGCAGGCCGGGCTGTCGAACGCAGGCATGCCCCACGAACTCGCTACAGGCGAAAACGCGGGCAAGGCTCCCCAGGAGGTCTTCGTCTTCGGGCAGACCCGGGTCAGGCGGCAGCCGTTCCAGGGCGGTAACGACACTGTCCCGCAGCTTTTCCGGGACGGCGGGGAGGGCGTTGCGTAGAGGAGCCGGGAGCGTGTTTTTATGCGTCATGCCGGAAGCATACTAAGTGCGTTCGCGAAGTGCGAAATGGTGGAACGAATCGCGAACGTCACGGGTAAGAGCCGCCGGCAGCAAGCCGTGCGTCCGTGGGGCTGACCTGGGGGATGATGGGCATCGCCCCGCTCTGCCCATCCTATCGGGCAAGGCAACTGCCGCAGCGCGACTGCGATGCCCATCGTTCCCAACGTGTGCGAGGATCGCGGCGCTCACCGCGCGCGGGCGTTTTTTTCGCAATGTCTCAGTCGTAGGCCGGGATAAGCGCAGCGTTCCCGGCGCCGCATCGTGAGGTTTGCGGTGTGGTGAGACGCCGGAAACGTCCCTGACGGTCCTTATTCCGGCCTACGTGCTTGACCCGCGAGACGGTATCTGCGGGACTGTCGGGTTTTCGAGGCAATGGGTTGGTAGACACCTCTCGCCGCAGGGTGGGCAGAGCGAAGCGATGCCCGCCATCGGTTCGGCCGTCAGCCGGCAGACAGGAGACCGCTGACAAGTAACGGGGTGCCATCATCCTGCCTTCAGTCCCAAAAAAAAGGCCCCGCACCGCGGGGCCTTTCGATGATGGCTCGGGAGAGCCGGGCTTACATCATGCCCATGCCGCCCATGCCACCCATTCCGCCCATGTCGCCGCCGCCGGCGCCCTCGGACTTCTCCTCCGGGTGCTCGGCGACCATGGCCTCCGTGGTGATCATGAGGCCGGAGACCGAGGCGGCGTTCTGCAGTGCGTAGCGGGTCACCTTGGTCGGATCCAGGATACCCATCTCCACCATGTCGCCGTACTCGCCGGTCTGGGCGTTGTAGCCGTAGTTGCCCTCGCCGCCGCGAACGGCGTTGACCACGACGGCCGCGTCCTGGCCGGCGTTGGTGACGATCTGGCGCAGCGGCTCCTCGATGGCGCGACGGACGATGGCGACGCCGACGTCCTGGTCGTGGTTGTCGCCATTGAGGGACTCCAGCGCCTTCTGGATACGGACCAGGGCCACTCCGCCGCCGGGGACGATGCCTTCCTCGACGGCCGCACGGGTCGCGTGCAGGGCGTCCTCGACGCGGGCCTTCTTCTCCTTCATCTCCACTTCCGTGGCGGCGCCGACCTTGATGACCGCAACACCGCCGGCCAGCTTGGCCACGCGCTCCTGCAGCTTCTCACGGTCGTAGTCGGAGCTGGACTCCTCGATCTGCGCCCGGATCTGGTCGACGCGGGACTTGATGTCGTCCTGGCGACCGGCACCACCGACCACGGTGGTGTTTTCCTTGGTGACGTTGATCTTCTTGGCGGAACCCAGGTCGTCCAGGGTCGCCTTCTCCAGCGTCAGGCCGACTTCCTCGGAGATGACGGTGCCGCCGGTGAGGACGGCGATGTCCTGGAGCATGGCCTTGCGGCGGTCGCCGAAGCCGGGCGCCTTGACGGCGGCGACCTTGACGATGCCGCGGATGCTGTTGACCACCAGCGTGGCCAGGGCTTCGCCCTCGATGTCCTCGGCGACGATCAGCAGCGGGCGGTTGCTCTTGGCAACGTTCTCCAGCAGCGGCAGAAGCTCGCGGATGTTGGAGATCTTCTTGTCGCAGAGGAGGATGTAGGGGTCCTCGAGCTCGGCGGACATGCTCTGCTGGTTGTTGATGAAGTAGGGGCTGAGGTAGCCGCGGTCGAACTGCATGCCCTCGACGACTTCCAGCTCGTTCTCGAGGCCGGAACCCTCTTCCACCGTGATCACGCCTTCCTTGCCGACCTTCTTCATCGCGTCGGCGATGATCTCGCCGATGGCGGTGTCGGAGTTGGCGGAGATGGAGCCGACCTGGGCGATGGCCTTGTCGGTGTCGCAGGGCTTGGACAGGTCGGCCAGGTCGTTGATGGCGTGCTGCACGGCCTTGTCGATGCCGCGCTTGAGGTCCATCGGGTTCATGCCCGCGGCGACGGACTTCATGCCCTCGCGCAGGATGGCCTGCGCCAGCACGGTGGCGGTGGTGGTGCCGTCACCGGCGACGTCGGAAGTCTGCGAGGCGACTTCCTTCACCATCTGCGCGCCCATGTTCTCGAACTTGTCCTGAAGCTCGATTTCCTTCGCCACGGAGACACCGTCCTTCGTGACGGTGGGGGCGCCGAAGCTCTTCTCGAGCACCACGTTGCGGCCCTTGGGACCGAGGGTGACCTTGACGGCGTTGGCCAGGGTGTTGACGCCCGCAATCATGCGGTGGCGCGCGTCGTCGGAGAAACGTACGTCTTTCGCTGCCATTGTCTGAATCCTCTACTGAATTCTCTTGTTCGGTGGTTCGCCTGACTCGTTCAGCCTTCGATCACGGCCATGACGTCGTCCTCGCGCATCACGAGGAGCTCTTCGTCGCCGACCTTGACCTCCTGGCCGGAGAACTTGCCGAACAGGACCGTGTCACCGACCTTAACGTCGAGTGCTCGGACCTCGCCGTTGTCCAGCGCCTTGCCGTTACCGACGGCGATGACCTCACCGCGGACCGGCTTCTCGGCGGCGGTGTCCGGGATGACGATGCCGCCCGGGGAAGTGCGTTCTTCCTCCACGCGCTTTACGACCACTCGATCATGCAAGGGGCGAAGTTTCATTGGGCCTTACTCCCTGATTTCTGTGTTACCCAAGGCATTTGTTGCCGTCCGGCGATTGTTAGCACTCGCCGTTGGTGAGTGCTAATGATAGTCAGGACGACAACACAGTCAATAGATCCGGCGATTGCTCGTCGGGGCTAGGTTGTCCCGGCGCTGCGCCGGTGGTGGGGGCGGTGGTGATACAATTCAAGACTTGCCTGAAAGCAATGCCGGAGGCTCGCCATGGCTGGCAATCATCTGGTTGCTCTCTCCACCTGTCCCGATCGCGAAACTGCCGAGACCATCGCAGACTCACTCGTCGCCGGCGGGCACGCTGCGTGCGTGAATATCGTGCCGGGGCTCACCTCCGTCTACCGCTGGCGTGGCGAGGTTCATCGGGACCCGGAGCTGCTGCTGGTCTGCAAGACGACGAAAACGGCATACCCGGGGCTGGAGCGGACCATCCTCGAAATGCATCCGGACGAACTTCCCGAGATCGTTGCGGTCGGCGTTGAGGGTGGCCTGCACGACTATCTGCAGTGGGTATCAATCCAGACCCAGAAGGACGACTGAATCAATGCTCCAGGCCGTCGGGCGCCGGGCAGGCGCGATTCTGATCCTGCTGATTTCGCTGAGCTCCGGCGTCGCCGCAGCGGAAGACGGTTTGGGCAGATTCTTCGGCAGCAGCGAGCCCGATCTGCTCCCTGTTCAGGAAGCCTTTCCTTTCAGTGCGGAGCTGGTCGCTCCCGACCGCATCGTCGCGACGTGGAATATCCGCGAAGGGTACTACCTGTACCGCGACAAGATCAGCTTCGAGATCAAGGGGCGCGAGGACTTGATCGACCGGGTGGATATGCCCCCCGGCAAGGTCAAGGATGATCCCTACTTCGGCAAGCTGGAGGTCTATCACGACCCGGTTTCCGTCTCCATCCACCTGAGGCGGCCGGCGACGGAGAATCTGGTCCTGGTTGCCCGCTATCAGGGCTGCGCGGAGGCCGGTGTCTGCTATCCGCCGCAGACGCTGGAATATCCGATGGCCGGAAGCAGCGCGGCATCCCCGGTGGCACCGCGCGCGAGCGGCGGCACCTCCGGGGGCGGTGACTCCGGCCTTCTCGCCGCCGGTACCGGTGAGCTCACGCGGATATTGAGCGAGGGCCGCCCGCTGTCGATCCTCGTCGGGTTCTTCCTGGCCGGACTGCTGCTCGCCTTCACCGCGTGCCTCTACCCCATGGTGCCGATCCTTTCGGGGCTGATCGCGGGGGACCGCGAACGCAGCCGCGGCGCGCACGCCTTTCTTCTCTCCCTAGTCTACGTGGAGGCTACCGCGATTACCTATGCGGTGGCCGGTGTCATCGCCGGACTGAGCGGCCACGCGGTACAGGCGGACCTTCAGAGCCCCTGGGTGCTGGGAGGCTTCGCCGCTGTGTTCGTGGCGCTAGCGCTGTCCATGTTCGGACTCTACGAGTTTCAGCTGCCAAGCCGCTGGCAGACCCGTATCACCGAGGCGTCCGGAAAGCAGAGGGGCGGTTCTTTCGTGGGCGTGGCGGTGATGGGGATGCTTTCC
>JASFMS010000259.1:0-4381 GCA_050117435.1 Ectothiorhodospiraceae bacterium
GTGCTTCACAACGTGAACCATCGCGGCCGGGAGAAGACCCTGGCGAGTATCTGCCTGGTGCTGAACATCGAGGACACCCACCTGGTGAGCTACTCGCTGAAGAAGCTGCGGAAGCTGGGGCTGGTGGACGTGCACCGTCGCGGCAAGGAGTCCGCCTACGCCACCACGGAGGAAGGGGTGCGCGCCTGCGATCATTATCGCGAGATCCGGGAAAGCTGCCTGGTCGACGCGCTCGCCGCCGTTGGCGGCCCCAACCCGGAGGAAATGGCGGCCATCGCCACCCGCCTGCGTGCGCTCTCGGGAATCTACGATCAGGCGGCGCGCGCCGCCACTTCGCTATGATCCGGCGAGGCTTGCGGGCGGCGACCGGAAATGCGTCGTCTATACTTGCCGACAGTCGGCTCCATCCCGACAGGTAAGGGCAAAAGCACGGCAAGGTGGACTCAGCCGACGGAAAAATCTGGACGTGAACGATAATTTATCGTTAAATTATCGACAAATTAAACGAACGACCCCTTTGCGGGGCGGTTGAAGGAGGAGACAGCAACCATGCTCAAGCTCAGCAAATGCTTGATAGGCGCGATTTTCGCGGCCGCGGCTACGACAGCGGGAGCCGCAACCTGGAACATGGCGACCCCGTACCCCGACGCCACCTTCCATACCCAGAACATCTACAAGTTCGCCGACGACGTTAAGGCGGCCACCGACGGCGCTCTGGAGATCCGCGTGCACAGCGCCGGCTCCCTGTTCAAGCACCCGCAGATCAAACGCGCGGTGCAGACGGGACAGGTCCAGGCCGGCGAGGTCTTCATCTCCATCCTGGGGAACGAGGACCCCATCTACACGGTGGACTCCATTCCGTTCCTGGCCACCAGTTACGACGATGCCGAGCGCCTGTGGAAGGCCTCGCGGGATGCCATCGAATCCCGGCTCAAGGCCGACGGCCTCATGCTCCTCTACGCCGTGCCGTGGCCGGCCCAGGGTCTGTACACCTCGAAGGACGTGAAATCCGTCGCCGACCTGAAGGGCCTGAAATTCCGGGCCTATAACGCCGCCACCTCGCGTCTGGCGGAGCTCACCGGCATGACGCCGACCCAGGTCGAGGTTCCGGAGATCCCGCAGGCGTTCGCCACCGGCATCGTCGAGGCCATGATCACCTCGCCGTCCACGGGCGCCAACAGCAAGGCCTGGGACTTCGTGGACCGCTTCTACGACATTCAGGCATGGCTTCCCAAGAACATGGTGATCATCAACCGCCGTGCCTTCGACGCCCTGGATCAGGACACCCGGCAGGCGGTGCTGGATGCGGCGAAGAAGGCCGAGGACCGGGGCTGGGAGATGAGCCGCAATGAGGCCTCCGCCAAGAAGAAGATTCTGGAGGAGAACGGCATGAAGGTGCTGAAGCCCAGCGACAAGCTGATGGAGGGTCTGTCCAAAGTGGGCAAGACCATGACCAGCGAGTGGCTGGAGAAAACCGGCAAGGACGGCCAGGCCATCATCGACGCCTACCGGCGCTAGCGCACCGCGGCGGCGGCGGGATCATTTCCCGCCGCCGCCCGCTAACGAGGGCAGACAATGGCCGCCATCGCCGCGCTCGTCCTCTCCCAGACCATCGGCCGACTGCTGGGCATCGTGGTGCCTTCCGCCAACGAACTCGCCGGATTCTGCGTGGCCGCGTCCACCTTTCTCGCGCTGGCGCCCACGCTGCAGCAGGGCACCCACATTCGTGTGAGTCTGCTGACCACCCATGTGAGCCCTCGCGTCCACCGATGGCTGGAAGCGTGGAGCCTGGCGGTCGCGTTCGTCTTCAGCGCCTATTTCGCCTGGTGGGCGGTGGATCTGGTGCGCGGGTCCATTCGCTACGGCGATGTCTCGCCGGGCCTGCTGGCGGTCCCGCTGTGGATCCCTCAGCTCGCCATGGCCGGGGGCCTCGTCGTCTTCGCCATCTGCCTGCTGGACAACCTCGTCCGCCTACTGCGCGGTGGCCGCCCTGCCTACGAGGCCCACGAAAATGCCTCCATGGCGGAATAGGAGCCATTCATGAGCGCCATCGACATCGGCCTGATTCTCGTGGCGGTGCTTTTTCTGCTGCTGGGCAGCGGCGTCTGGGTCGCACTCTCCCTGCTCGGCGTCGGCCTTTTCGCCATGAACGTCTTCGCCGATGCCCCGACGGGAATGGTGTTGGGCACTTCCGCCTGGGGCTCCATATCCAGCTGGTCCCTGGCACCGCTACCGCTGTTCGTGTGGATGGGGGAGATCCTCTTCCGCTCGCGGCTGTCCGAGGACATGTACGGCGGTCTGTCCCCCTGGCTCGGGCGTCTGCCGGGGCGGCTGCTGCACGTCAACGTGCTGGGCTGCGGGGTGTTCGCCGCGGTCTCCGGCTCATCCGCCGCCACCGCGGCCACCATCGGCCGCATGTCCATTCCGGAGCTGCGGCGCAGGGGCTACCCGGACCGCATGATCATCGGCACACTGGCCGGCTCCGGCACGCTGGGGCTGCTGATCCCGCCGTCCATCATTCTCATCGTCTACGGCATCAGTGCCGAGCTTTCCATCGCCCGCCTGTTCATCGCCGGCATCCTGCCGGGCCTGCTGCTGGTGGGGCTGTTCATGGGCTATATCGTGGTCTGGTCGCTGCTGCATCCCGACGAGACGCCTCCCGCGGAGCCGGACCTGCCCATCATCGAACGCATCCGCCGATCCGGCCGGCTGATCCCGGTGATCGTGCTGATCGCCGGCGTAATCGGCTCCATCTACGCCGGCATCGCCACGCCCACGGAGGCCGCCGCCATCGGGGTGGTGGGTGCGCTGCTGCTATCCGGGCTCACCGGCACGCTAAGCTGGGCCAGCTTCGTCGACGGTCTGCTCGGCGCCACCCGCACCTCATGCATGATCGTGTTCATCCTCGCCGGTGCGGCGTTCCTCACTGTCGCCATGGGCTATACCGGCGTGCCGCGGCTACTCGCGGAGTGGATCGGGAGCATGGGGCTTTCACCCTATGCGCTGCTCGCGGCTCTGACGCTGTTCTTCATCGTCCTCGGCTGCTTTCTGGACGGCATCTCGGTGGTGGTGCTCACCACGTCCGTGATTCTGCCGATGGTCCAGGCGGCCGGCATCGATCTGCTGTGGTTCGGCATTTTTCTGGTGGTCGTGGTGGAGATGTCCCAGATCACTCCCCCGGTGGGCTTCAACCTGTTCGTCCTCCAGGGACTCACCGGCAAGAACATCTTCCAGATCGCCGCCGCATCCATCCCGTTCTTCTTCGTGCTGCTGGCAGCGGTGGTGATCATCGTGATCTTTCCGGAACTCGCCACCTGGCTGCCGCAGCAAATGAGCGGGCACTGACCCACTGTTGTGACACTACCCCGGCCGCGCGGGGCGCGCCGGGGCCTGAATCCAACCCAGGAGGCTCACCATGGGCGCCAACACTCACCGGCGCGACGACGGCAACGGCAAATGGCAGTTCTGGATCGACCGCGGCGGGACGTTCACCGACGTCATTGCCCGCAAACCCGACGGCGCCATGATCACCCACAAGGTCCTCTCCGAAAACCCGGAGCAGTACCGGGACGCGGCGCTGCAGGGAATCAGGGACCTGCTGGGACTGGACACCGGCGCGCCCATCCCGGAGGAGCGCATCGACCACGTGAAGATGGGCACCACCGTCGCCACCAACGCCCTGCTGGAGCGCAAGGGCGAACGCACGGCACTGGTCATCACCCGGGGCTTCGGCGACGCACTGCGAATCGGCTACCAGGCACGGCCGGACATCTTTGCCCGCCACATCGAGCTTCCGGAGCTGCTCTACGAGCGCGTGATCGAGGCGGACGAACGCCTGCGCGCCGACGGCGAGGTGCTGCGCCCCCTCGAGCTGGACAGCGTGCGCCATGACCTTCAGGCGGCCTATGACGAGGGTATTCGCGCCTGCGCCGTCTGCCTGGTGCACGGCTACCGTTACCCGGACCACGAACAGCGGATCGCGGCCGTGGCCCGGGACATCGGCTTCACCCAGGTGAGCGTCTCCCACCGGGTAAGCCCGCTCATGCGCCTCGTGGGCCGTGGCGACACCACCGTGGTAGACGCCTACCTCTCGCCCATCCTGCGGCGCTACGCCGAACAGGTGGCCGGAGAGCTTGGCGACGTTCGGCTCATGTTCATGAAATCCGACGGCGGCCTGACGGATCAGTCGTTCTTCGAGGGCAAGGACGCCATCCTTTCCGGGCCGGCCGGCGGCATCGTCAGCTGCATCCGCACCGGCGAGATGGCGGGTTTCGACCGCATCATCGGCTTCGACATGGGCGGCACGTCCACGGACGTCTCTCACTACGCCGGCGAATTCGAGCGCAGCTTCGAGACCGTGATCGCCGGCGTGCGCATGCGC
>JASFMS010000260.1:0-4363 GCA_050117435.1 Ectothiorhodospiraceae bacterium
AACCCGAGTCGAGCAGTTGCTACGACCGGCTTCATTACGATGGACCACGGAAGGTGGGCGATTGTTCCCGCTGCTGATCAAGAAGAGTTCGAATAACCTCGGAGAGCTCGGCAGCGGCGCCCTCCGGGCGCTCCATGGGAAACATGTGACCGCCTTCCACCTCGCGCACGAGCAAGTGATGGCGCCGGCGCATCCGCTCCAGATCGCCGGGGCGCATCACGTTTCCGTCCCGGGCGGCGAGAATGGCGCCTTTCACCCTTACCGGCGCGGGTTCGCGGTGCAGGGCATGGGGAATGTGGCGAAAGATTTCCACCTCCACGTCGGGGTCGTAACGCAGGCGGACGCCGCCCTCCGATTCCACGGTACCGCTGTCCACGTAGTCGCGCAGACACGCTTGCGTGAATCGACGAAAAAGGGGTTTGCCGCGGAAGTCCGCCAGGGCTGTCTCGCGGTCGGGCCACCATGAACGCCGGCCTCGCGTTCGCCCGGCGGGGGTGAGCCGGTCGATGGTTCCCAGGCGCTTTGCCGCGGCCGCGACCACGCCGGGCCAGCCGAAGAGTATCGGCGGATCCAGCATGACGAAGGCGTGAAAACGCCGGGGCTGGCGAAGCGCGGCGAGAAACATCAGCACGCCACCCAGGGAATGGCCGACGCCAACGACCTTTTCGCTTCCGTCGGCGGCGATCTCGTCGAGCAGTTCATCGGCGAGACCGTGCCAGTTGGGGGCAATGGGATAGTCCGGGTTGTGTCCCAGTGCGTCCGGGGCCACGATCCGGAACTTCCGCTCGAGAGGGGCCAGAAACTGCCGGTAGCTGCCGGCGGGAAAGCCGTTGGCGTGGGCGAAAAAAAGCGTTGGCAGGGTCCCGGTGTCGGTCATCGGCGCCTCTCGGGGGAACGAACCTCAGTCGCGGAGGGTTATGATTGGCCAGCCCCGACGGCGCGCCTGTTCCTCCAGCTCCGGGTCCGGATCCACCGCCACCGGGTGGGCGACACGCTGCAGCAGCGGGAGGTCGTTGTGGGAGTCACTGTAGAAATGACTGCCCGAGAGGCTGAAGTCATTGGCGGCGAGCCACTGATCCAACGCCTCCACCTTGCCTTCGCGGAACGTCGGAATTCCCACCACGCCGCCAGTGTAGCGCCCGTCCCGCGTCTCCGGCGTTGTGGCCAGCAGGTGATGGATGCCGAAAAGCCCGGCGATGGGCTCGGTGACGAAACGATTGGTGGCGGTGATGATGAGCAGGGTATCCCCTTGCTGCCTATGGCTCTCGACCAGCTGGAGCCCGGCGCGGAGCACGATGGGCTGGACCTGCTCCTCGATGAACTCCCGGCGCCACTGCCTCAGCGCGGAGGGGTCGTTTTCGGCGAGCGGGCGAAGGGCGAAGGCGAGATACTCGCGGATATCCAGGGTGCCGGCCTGGTAGGCGCGGAAGAAACGCTCGTTCTCGCTGGCATACGCCTGTTCGTCCACGATGCCGCGTTCCACCAGGAAACGGCCCCAGAGGTAGTCGCTGTCCCCCGCCAGCAGGGTATTGTCGAGATCGAAAATTGCCAGTGCCAAGGCCTGCTCCAATGCGCTTGCCGGAAACTGAGGCGCTCTATGGTAGTCCAACGGCCCGGGGAAGCGCAGAGCCGCGCGGCGATTTTTCAGCGTCTCCCCCACCGATCCGGCCATACGCGCGATTTGCCGGGCTTTGTGACGATGTGGAAGAATAAGCGTAACACTCCGGAAACCGCAAAAGGGAATCATAAGTGATTGATTCGGATGGTTTTCGGCCGAATGTCGGGATTATCGTCAGCAATGACGAGGGGCAGGTGCTATGGGCGCGCCGTATCGGGCAGAACGCCTGGCAGTTCCCTCAGGGTGGCATCAAGGAGCACGAGTCCGCCCAGGACGCGCTGTTTCGCGAGCTCCACGAAGAGGTCGGCCTGACGGCGAACCACGTTGAGGTGCTCGGTTGCACCGAGGGCTGGTTGCGCTATCGGCTACCGAGCCACCTGATTCGTCGCCGACGTCGGCCGGTCTGTATCGGCCAGAAGCAGGTCTGGTTCATGCTGCGCTTTGTCGGGTCTCCAGCGGATGTGCGGCTGGACGCCAGCGGCACTCCGGAGTTCGACGACTGGCGCTGGGTGGACTACTGGAAGCCGGTGGCGGACGTCGTTTTCTTCAAACGTCGCGTCTATGATCTGGCTCTGACCGAGCTGGCGCCGCTGGTGTTTCCCGGGGGGCCACCGCAGCGCCCGGCGATGCACCAGAGTACTCGCCATCCGTATCGCCGACGCAGGGGGTAACGCGATTCGTTCCCATCCTGTCGGGTCAGGGGGAAACCCTGATGCAAAAGGGGGTATTCTGAGAGGCAGAAACGGATCGGCGTGGAGCCCAATGCGGCGGGCACAATCGAGGTGCACGTAACACCGAATGCTGGAAGTACTGCATCGCATAGTCCAGGAAGTCGGCGCGGCCAGGGATCTGTCCCAGGCTCTCGGCATCGTTGTGCGCCGTGTTGCGGACGCCACGGGTGCCGACGTCTCCTCGGTGTATCTCGTGGGAGAGGATCGCGAGACCCTGGGACTCATGGCCACCCAGGGTCTGAATTCCGATGCGGTCGGGCGGGTTCGTTTGCGCTATGACGAGGGACTTGTAGGCTGGGTGGCCGAACGCGAGGAGCCCATTAACCTGGACGACGCGGACCAGCATCCCCGTTTTCGCTATTTCGCGGAGACCGGGGAAGAGCGGTTCCATTCGTTTCTCGGCGTACCCATCATCCACTACCGCAAGCTGCTCGGCGTTATCGTGGTTCAGCGCCGCGCCCATGGTCGTTTCGACGACGCGGAAGTGGCGTTTCTGGTTACGGTGGCAGCGCAGTTGGCGGGGGCTATTGCCCACGCCCAGGCCAGCGGCAGCATCGATCAGCTGCGTTCGCGCCGCGGTGCGATCCGCAACCGCCCGCTCATCGGCGTTGCCGGCGCCACGGGCGTCGCCATCGGCCAGGGGTTCGTCATCTACACGCCGTCGGAGCTGGCCGGTGTCCCGGACCGCGCCCCGGACGACCCCGCCCAGGAGGAGGCGGCGTTCCTGACCGCTGTGGACGCCGTGCGCCGTGAGATCTGCGAGCTCTCGGGACGCCTGGAGGGGAGCCTGCCGGAAAACGAGCGCATGCTTTTCGACGTCTATGTGCGGATTCTCGACGGCAACACCCTGGTGGATGACGTCCTGCAGCGCATTCGCGCCGGCAACTGGGCGGCGGGCGCGGTGCGCGATGCCATCGCCGAACACGTGCGCGCCTTCGACGAGATGGAGGATTCCTACCTGCGCGAGCGCGCCAGCGACATCCGGGACATCGGGCGACGCCTGCTGATGCGGATCTCGATGGTGGGAGACGATCAGCGCAGCATTCCCCAGAATGCGGTGCTGGTTGGGCACGAGGTCAATGCCACCCAGCTCGCCGAGATTCCCCAGGGTCGTCTGGCAGCCGTGGTTTCCGCTACCGGCTCCGCCAACTCCCATGTGGCCATTCTTGCCCGGGCCCTGGGAATCCCCGCCGTTATGGGCGTGGAGGATCTGAAGGCGCCGTCGCTGGAGGGAAAGGATCTGGTGGTGGACGGCTATACCGGACGCGTCTACGTTCAGCCCACCCGTGCGGTTCATCGCGAGTACCGCCGGCTCATGCGCGAAGAGGCGGAAATCACCGAGGGGCTGCAGAGCCTGCAGCCGTTGCCCGCCGAGACCCCGGACGGTGTGCACGTCAAGCTCTACGTCAACACCGGCCTGATTTCGGACATCAGCGCCTCTCTGGAAACCGGCTGCGATGGCGTGGGGCTGCATCGCACCGAATTTCCGTTCATGGTGCGGGACCGTTTTCCGGGCGAGGAGGAGCAGGCGCGCCTGTACCGACAGGTGCTGGAGTCGTTCGCACCGCGGCCCGTGACGCTTCGAACCCTCGACGTGGGCGGCGATAAGATGCTGCCCTACTTCCCGATTCGTGACGAGAATCCGTTTCTCGGCTGGCGGGGGATCCGCATGACGCTGGATCACCCGGAGATTTTTCTCACCCAGATACGCGCGATGCTTCGGGCCTCCGTCGGGCTGAGCAACCTGCAGATCATGTTCCCCATGGTCAGCCGCCTGGAAGAGGTGGAGGAGGCGACACGCCTGGTTCATCGCGCCCAGGAAGAGTTGCTGGAAGAGGACATCGCCGTGGAACCGCCCAAGCTCGGCGCCATGGTGGAGGTTCCGGCGGCGGTCTATCAGGCGGAGAGTCTGGCGCGGCGGCTGGATTTTCTGTCCGTGGGCAGCAATGACCTGGCCCAGTACCTGCTCGCCGTGGACCGTAACAACGGGCGCGTGGCGTCGCTCTACGACGAG
>JASFMS010000261.1:0-4357 GCA_050117435.1 Ectothiorhodospiraceae bacterium
TGGACTATGCGGCTGAAAATAAGTACGGCGGCATTGGGAGCGAGGGCGCAGGCGATGGATGAGGCGGCAAAGAGCATTACGCCCGCGGAGAATACGCGGCGGCGTCCCACCTGATCGCCCAGCGCGCCGGCAGTAAGCAGCAGCGCGCCGAGTGTGAGCGTATACCCGTTCACTGTCCACTGGAGCTGGGAGAACGCGGCGTCGAGATTCGACTGAATCGACGGCAGCGCTACCTGGACGGTGGTGCCGTCGATGAATGCCATGGACGACCCCAGGATCGTGGCCGCCAGGGCGAATGGCCGGTGGCCGGGCGGGCATCCTGTGGCGCCGGGAAGGTCGGCGATCACGTCATCTTCGGGACCGTTCGGACCCTGGTCGTCCCTCAATGAACGCCTCCCGCATGGCTTGAACGATTTCCGGCCGTATCCCGCGCAGCCCAGGCATTGCTGCGGCCGCGCGGGGTGATCCCGACGCCACGTGAACCAGTGTAGCCAGCGGATCGTCACCGGGATACGCATGCGTTCCTGCGGCGTCATAGAGGCCTGTCGAAATTCGTTGCGCTGAATCGACTACTGGTCGACTGCGGCATCCCGACGGGGCGGGTTGGCCGCGGAACTGCCAACGTGTAACGAGGAGACGACGATGCGATTCATGGTGATAATCAAGGCCACTGCGGCCTCGGAGGCGGGTGAAATGCCCAGCGAACGGCTGCTCGCGGACATGGGACGTTACAACCAGGAGCTTGTGGAAGCGGGGGTTCTCCTGGCCGGAGAGGGACTGCAGCCGAGCTCGAAGGGGGCGCGCGTCCGGTTTTCCGGTGCCGACCGCACGGTGATCGACGGACCCTTCACGGAGACCAAGGAGCTGGTTGCCGGCTTCTGGCTCTGGAAGGTGGACTCACTGGCCGAGGCCATCGAATGGGTGAAACGCTGTCCGAATCCCCATGAGGAAGACACCGAGGTGGAGATTCGCCAGGTATTCGAACTGGAGGACTTTCCCGGCGAAGGTGAGGAATGGCGCGAACGTGAGCGGGAATTCCGGGAGCGCGCAGAGCGGCGGTGAGACCGCACGGACGCACTTCCGCACGAACGAGGACGGACCCATGAATCTGACCACTTACCTCATGTTCAACGGCAACTGCGAGGAGGCGTTCCGCTTCTATGCGCACTGCCTCGGCGGCGAAATCGTGAAACTCCTGCGGTTCGGCGAATCACCCGGCGGCGACGACGTATCTGCGGAGTGGCACGACAAGGTGATGCATGCCTGTCTCAGAGTCGGCGACAACCAGCTTATGGCTTCGGATTGTCCGCCGGAATATCGGGAGAAGCGGGGCGGCTACTCCGTGGCGCTGGCTGTTGACACGCACGGCGAGGCGGAGCGGATCTTCGAAGCCCTGTCGGCGCAGGGGACGGTACGTATGCCCATTCAGGAAACCTTCTGGGCGGAGCGTTTCGGAATGGTGGTCGATTGCTTCGGAACATCCTGGATGGTCAGCTTCGGGGGAAGCAAACAGTCCGACTGACGCCGTTGGAATACGCAAAGGAGTGAATCCAATGAAATACCTCTGCCTGGTCTACAGCAACGAGGAAGAGCTCCATTCGTTGCCCGACAGCCCGCGGGATGCCGAATGCCAGGCCTACGCCGACAGTGTCCACGAAAGTGGCCGCATGGTCGCCGCGGAGGCGCTGGAATCCGTGCAGACGGCGACCACGGTCCGAGTCCGCGACGGCCGGGTGAGCCTGACCGATGGGCCGTTCGCCGAGACCAAGGAACAGCTCGCCGGATTCTATCTGGTCGAGGCCCGGGACCTGAATGAGGCGCTTCAGCTCGCGGCCGGGATACCTGCCGCCCGCGTGGGCAGCGTGGAAGTGCGACCGGTGCGCCAGCTGCAGCCGTAAGCCGACGGTGCGGGAACGACGTGACCGACTCCCGGGAAGACCCCATTCGCTCGACGATTGAGCGAATCTACCGCGGACAATCTCGCCGCATCTTCGCGACGCTGATACGCCTGCTCGGTGATTTCGATCGCGCCGAAGAGGCAATGCACGATGCGTTCGCGGCGGCAATGGCGCAATGGCCGCGGGACGGCGTGCCGGATCGCCCCCGGGCGTGGCTTATATCCACGGGGCGTTTCCGCGCCATCGACCGCATGCGCCGGGCCGCGCGGCACGAACGGGCGGTGGAAGCGCTGCTGCGGGAGTCGTTGGGGGACGCGGACTCGGACGCCGCTGGCGAGGAGGAGCTGGAGGATGATCACTTGCGGCTCATTTTTACCTGCTGCCATCCGTCCCTGGCGCCTGACGCGCAGGTGGCACTCACGTTGCGGGAAGTCTGCGGGCTGACCACGGAGGAGGTGGCCCACGCGTTTCTCACACGCCCGTCTACCCTGGCCCAGCGTATCGTCCGCGCCAAGCGAAAGATTCGCGATGCGCGGATTCCCTACGAGGTGCCCGTCCAGGCGGAGCTGCCTGCCCGACTGGGTTCGGTATTGCGCGTCATCTATCTCGTCTTCAACGAGGGATATTCCGCTTCCGGCGGCAGTCATGTGACCCGCGCCGATCTCTCCGGGGAGGCCATACGGCTGTGTCGCGTGCTCGCGGATCTGATGCCGGAACCGGAAGTGCTGGGTTTGCTGGCCCTCATGCTGCTCCAGGAATCCCGGCGCGCAGCCCGCTCCACGGCGGATGGGGATCTGGTGCGGCTGGAAGATCAGGACCGGTCGCTCTGGGACGCGACGCGGATCGAAGAAGGTTCTTCGCTGGTGACGCGGGCGCTGAAATCCGCGCGTTTCGGCCCGTATACCATTCAAGCCGCCATTGCCGCTGTCCATGCCCAGGCGGTGCGCCCTGCGGACACGGACTGGTCCGAAATCATCGGGCTCTACGACGTGCTTCTGTCCATGGAGCCGTCCCCCGTGGTTGAGCTTAACCGCGCGGTGGCTGTTGCAATGCGCGACGGGCCGGAGGCGGGGCTGAACGCCGTGGACGCGATACTCGCCCGAGGCGACCTGGAAGACTATTACCTGGCCCACGCGGCACGCGCGGACTTCTGCCGCCGGCTCGGCCGGGTCGCGGACGCTCGTTTCGCCTACCAGCGCGCGCTCTCCCTGACACGGCAGGAGCCGGAGCGCCGCTTCCTTGAACAACGAATTGCAGAGCTGCGCTAGAGCCGTTCTCCTGCAGCCCTCTCGACTGTGCCTGAGTCTTTCCGTCCGCGCATTCGTGTTGTGTGGAAGAGTACTTGTTGGGACCTGTGCCACAGACTATACGTAAAACAGCGGAGAGAAATGCTTCTTCGCTAGCGGCGAATAGAGAGTGCAGGGTGGGTGGACCTTGAGTTGGGGGAAGCGGAATACGAATGAATCGGGATTCAGGCCTGGGCGGCGGAGTGCCCAGTCCGGGGCTAGGTGCATCTCTTTCTCTCTATTGATCCATTTACAACATGTCGGGTCGCTGGCCAGTGGCTTTACCGTGCCGAGGGGTTATTGGCCTGGTCTTCGGTTGGGGGAGCCAGTGTCGCGGAGGACGGTTCCGTGTCTTTTCGAAGCGGCTTGTCCGCCGGGCGGACTGATTTGTGGCCGTGCGTCAGGGGGTCTCAGTGCAACGGAATGATCAAGGAAAGGTGTGCCACAGAGGAGATCCAAGATGAGGATGTTGTGGAGGATGGTTCTGCCCGGTCTCGCGATGGTCGCGTTCTCCGGGGTCGTGGCTGCGCAGGATATGTCCCTCGGCCAGTGGGAGTATCAGTCCAACTGCGCCGTCTGTCATGGTAGTGATGGCAAGGGGTCGGGTGCTTACGTGGAGTTTCTGAAAGTGACCCCGGCGGACCTGACGACGCTGCAGAAGAACAATGACGGGGTGTTCCCGTTCGAGCGGGTTTACGGTGTTATCGATGGACGGGCGAGAGTCGGTGCCCATGGACCGACCGATATGCCCGTTTGGGGCAGCCGCTACAGCGAGGAGGCCGGTGCCGCCGAGTTTGCCGGCGACTACATCGGCGTGGACCGAGAGACCTACGTGCGTTCGCGCATTCTCGCGCTGATCTCCTATATCTCGAAGCTGCAGCAATGACGTGATACGTCGCGCCGGAGCACATGCGCGTCGAACTTCCACGGCCGCCCCGCGGGGCGGCCGTTTTCCGCTAGGGGTGTGGAGCCGCGGACCGGTCAGGACGGCGGCTCCTGGGCCCAGCTACCGTTGTTGAACGACACCGCGGCAGCCGCGGCAGACTCCTCACCGAGATCCAACTCCATTTGCCCGCCATCCGCCTCGCCGGTTGCCTCGTCCGTCCACGTGGTGCCCAGTGGTGCCGTTTGCGACGGGACGACGACGTAATGACCCAGGGTGTCCTCGTCGCT
>JASFMS010000262.1:0-4354 GCA_050117435.1 Ectothiorhodospiraceae bacterium
AATAACCAGCAACCGCGGCGGCGCAGAGGGACGGCCGGCCAGTTCGAGGTACCGGCGAAGGGCTGACTCTATCGCCGCCGCGGCGTCGGAATCCCGCGCCTCGTTCCAGCGAATCCCCTCGATCTTTGCGCGCACCATGGCGCGATAGGCCACGTAAAAGTCGATAACCCCGAGGGCGGAGTAGTCACCGGTCAACTCCAGGTAACGGCTCAGGAGCCGGTTTGCCGCGGTCGGCTGGTCGCGGTTGCGCAGGTCCATTAGCAGAAACGCGAGGTCGCTGGCCGTGTCGATCCAGCGCAGATCGGGCGCGAACTCGATGGCATCGAAGGGTACAACCTCGCGCTGCCACCAGAGCAGATTGTTCAGGTGCAGATCCCCATGACACTCGCGCACCCGCCCGTCGTCACGTCGGCGCTTCATCACAGGGGCCAGGCGTTTCCAATGCGCATCGGCATGGCCGCGAAGCGCTTCGACCGTGCGCAGTACAGCCGGGTTCAGCGGCAGCTCGGCCAGGGATTGAAAGTTCTCCTCCATCCGCTCCCGGATGACGCTAGCCTGCCCCGCTTCGCTGTCCGGAGCCGCCACTGGTGCGCTGTCGTGCATGGCGGCAACCACATCCGCCATGCGGTCCACCAGTGCCGGCGGCAGCGGCCCCTTGCGGGCAACCTCCGCCAACAGCGCGTCCTGGGGGAAACGCCGCATCCGAACGGCGAACTCCAGTGGATCGCCGCCATTGCCCATGCGCACCCGGCCGTCGTGAATCGTTATCGGCACGATTCCCAGATAGAGGGTCGGCGCCGCCCGCGCGTTGACGCGGATTTCCTCCGCGCAATAGAAGCGCCGCTGCTCCAGCGTGGTGAAGTCGACGAAGCCGAGATCCACCGGTTTCTTCAGCTTGTAGGCGAATTCACCGGCGAGCAACACGGTGGAGATGTGCGTCTCCAGCACCTCAACCCGGCCAACCGGATGCGGGTAAGCATCCGGCGAGCGCAATGCCTCCACCAGCTCCCGTTGTCGACGCTGCTCGGCACTGTTTGCATTCCCGGGCATGCGGGCCTTCCTTCACCGCGGCGGAAGCTATCGAATGGACGCGTAGCAGTCCGCGCTGGCACCACGCGCAAAGTCCCCGTGAGGGACTTCGTGCCCCTCAGATCACGGGCTGCAGATTCCGGGAGGGAGAGTAGCCGGGAACTGTCGGCGCGCCGTTGACCTGCGTCAAACCCCTGCCAGGGACAACGGTGCGGCCTGCGGTGTTGCCAACTTCCAGGGCATGCCGCCAGGCCTCAACAACACTGCACGTTGACCCGGAAAGGCGCCGGAATACGGGAGCGCTGGCCGAGACATGGCAATACGTGCTGAAAGGTCAGCAACCCGACGCGCTGCTCCTGTGACCGTCATCAGCCGGCCAGGTGGCCACGCGATTCCGGCCTTCCTGCTTGGCGCGGTAGAGTGCACGATCCGCGCGGAGGAGCACGGGCTCGGGGTCCTTGTCCTGTCGAGTCACCGAAGCGGCCCCGATACTGCAGGTGACCTCAACGCTGCCGCCGTGGCCATCGTCGATGGCCAGCTCCGCAACGGCCCGTCGGATCTTCTCTCCGGTCGCCACGGCCTCGCGCAGGTCCGTGTGCGGCAGCACCAGGCAGAGCTCGTCACCGCCGTAGCGGCCCGCCACATCGGTCTCCCGGCACCGCGTCCGCAATACGTTGCCCACACTGGCGATGACCCGGTCCCCTATCTGGTGGCCAAAGCGGTCGTTGATCTGCTTGAACCGATCCACATCCATCATGAGTACCGTAAGAGGATGTCGGTAGCGCACGGCCGTGGCCCACGCACGCTTCAGCTCCGCCATCAGATGGCGCCGGTTGCTCAGGCCGGTCAGGCTGTCGTCCTGCGCCAGCCTCCTGAGCTCTCCATTGGCGCTGGCCAGCTCGCGGTTGGCGGCGCGCAGCTCGCTGGTACGTTCCTCCACCACCAGTTCCAGGCTGTCCCTGGCCTCGCGCAACGCTTGCTCATACGCCTTGCGCTCGCCGATATCCTGAATCTGCCAGATCAGACCGGCGCCCCCGTCGCCGCTGAGCCGGCCGACGTGGACGTTGACCCATACGGTGGAGCCATTTCCACGCACGATTCTGGCTTCGCGCTGCACACGGCGAACCATACCGCCTCTGATTTCCCGGGAACGTTCCTCAAGGTTGTCCCGATCATCGGCGTGAACCAGCTCCGCCGGTTGCCGGTGGAGTATTTCGGCGGCCTCCCGTCCCACCAGATCGACAAAGGCGCGGTTGTATTTGACGATGCGCTCGCCCATGTCCGTGATGAGCATCCCCACGGGCGCCTGATCGAAGGCCGCCTCGAAACGCCGCTCGCTGGCCTGGAGTTCGCGAACGGCCACCTGCCGCGTGACCGTCTCACGGCTCAGTTCCTCGTGCGCACGATGAAACTCCGCGGGCGCGGGCAGCCGCAGAAAACGGGGAATGGATACCGCAACACCGATCACTGCGACGGACGCCACGATTCCCGCCGCAAGCCGTGCAAACAGTGCCGGCCAGGCCAGCGCGTAGCCGCTTCCGGGAATTTCCGGCACCAGAACGGCTCCCACGGCGGCCAGCAGGAATCCGCTTAGCAACAGCGCCCTGTGAACGCCGAGATCCCGTCGGCGAAACCCGATATAAAGCAGGAGAGCGCCGCAGAGGTAACAGCCGATAGCGAGCGCAGCGGTACCAATCCAGGGTGTGCTCGTCAGGCCGTCTGCGACAATCCCTATCGCGCGATCAATCGCGCCGAGCCACTCAGTCATGAGCCCATACTCCCGTGCTCAGCGCCCTTTACCCTACGTAAGAATGACGCGAAATGTGACGCATTTCTGGGATCTTCGTCGCGGTTCCGAATGTCTGTCTCCAATGAATCGCCAACACGTTGGCCGTCACTGTCGTCTACGACAACGCAAAGGGCGGTTTTACGCCATATGCCGAAAGGGAACCTTGAAGTCCTTCCCGAAAAGCGCTAGCTGGGAGGCATGGGAGGTAACGCCCACCTCGCGGCACCGGCGAACTGTCCTTCCCGCGCCCCCGGAATCCGGGAGCTCAGCGATGGACAGTCGGAGCGGGAGCCAATTCGGAGATGCCGAGTGCGAACGGTGCCGCCAGAGCGCTCATGACACCGTGTCGATACGAGGTCTGGGTGTCACTCTCCTGGCCGGTCCCGGCAACATGAACCACCTCGCCGACGACAGCTGTGAATTCCTGACAACGGTGGATCGAAATGCCCAAATACGCTGAGACGATCCGCATACCCTCCCTGGAGGACATCCGGGCCGCTGCGGCTCGTATTGAGGACATTGTGCCGGAGACGCCACTGTTGCACGCCTGGGACCTGGGGTCACGGCTCGACCAGGATCTCTGGCTCAAGGCGGAAAACCTGCAACGTACCGGCTCGTTCAAGGTTCGGGGAGCGGCGAACTGGGTTCGCAGCGCCGATTCCGGCGATCTGGGCGGCGGTCTGATAACGGTCTCCGCCGGAAACCATGCCCAGGCCCTCGCCTGGGCGGCCCAGGCGGTGAATGTACCGGTGACCGTCGTCATGCCGGAGGGCTCCAGCCCCATGAAGATCTCCGCGACTCGCGGTTTCGGTGCGGAAGTTATCGTCCAGGGGACCATCACCGAGGCGGTCGCCCTCATGCACCGACTACGCGAGGAGCGCGGCCTGCGGCTGGTTCATCCCTACGACGACCCCCGAATCATTGCCGGCCAGGGGACCGTCGGCCTGGAGATTCTCCGCCAGCTCCCCGATGCCGCGCGCGTCCTCTGTCCCATCGGCGGCGGCGGACTGATTTCCGGCATCGCCATCGCGGTCAAGTCGCTGCGCCCGGATCTTCAAGTGATTGGCGTCGAACCCGACGGTGCTGCCACGATGCGCCGGGCGTGGGACGCGAATGATCCCACGGCGAGCCTGGGGACAATCGACACGGTCGCTGTCAGCCTTGCTCCGGCGGTTGTCGGCGAATATACCTTCGCCGCGACCCGGCGGCATGTGGACGACATCGTCACCGTCAGCGAGGCGTCCATCGCGCAGGCCACCCGGATGATGCTGAGCGGGGGCCGTCTCTACGCCGAGACGGGGGCCGTGGTTGGCATTGCGGCACTGCTGGAGGGCGCCGTGCCGAGGGTGAAGGACAGGCCCACTGTCGCGGTAATCACCGGCGGCAATATGGACCTCGAACAACTCGCGGAGCTGCTGTCGCCGAGCGCAAACCCGAGGTGCTGAGCGACTGTCATTCCCTCGAAAAAACCTCTGATTCATCCTTGAACGCCTTGAATTCCAGGCCATTCCCGCTCGGGTCGGTAATGAAACAGGT
>JASFMS010000263.1:0-4347 GCA_050117435.1 Ectothiorhodospiraceae bacterium
TCCTCCGCCAGCGCCCTGCCAATGCCGGTGCTGGCGCCGAGGAGAAACACGAGCGGCGCCTCGTTTACGGCTTCCCTTTTCTGGTGCATGAAGGACAGTGGCTCGCAGTTATACGAATGTTGTACAATCCTAAGGTAAGGCGAGCGGGCAGCCAAGAGGCAGAGAAGAACGGCCATGCAGCACCCTGAACTCAGCGAGGCGAACGTGCACTCCGAGCACATCGGCGACGGCCCCACCCACGAGGGCCTCTACCCCATCCGAACGGTGTCGGCGCTGACCGGCGTCAACCCGGTGACGCTGCGCGCCTGGGAACGCCGCTACGGCCTGATCAAACCCCAGCGAACGCCCAAGGGTCACCGACTCTACACCGAGGCGGACGTGGACCGGATCCAGCGAATACTGGACCTGCTGAAACAGGGCATCCCCATCGGGCAGACGCGACGCTTGCTGGATTCACCGGCCGCCGCAGCGCCGACGACGCCGGCGGGCGGGGCCACCGAGGATCCGTGGCAAACCTACCGGCAACGGCTGTTCGCCGCGGTCTCCCGGTTCGATGACTCCGGCCTGGAGTCCGCCTACAACGATGCACTCTCGCTCTACCCCATTGACCTGGTGACACGGCTTCTCGTAGTGCCCCTGCTGCACGACCTGAGAGAACGGTGGCAGAGCGAGCCGGCGGCCGACGCGGAGGCCCACTTTTTCAACGCCTACATGCGGAACAAACTCGGTGCCCGCTTTCACCACCAGGCGCAGCAGGCGCGAGGCCCGAAGCTTCTCGCTGCGGGGCTGCCCGGGGATTCCGGAGAAATCGAGCTGCTGCTGTTCGCACTGACCGCAATCACTCACGGCTACCGGATCGTGCTGCTGGGCGCGAACATGCCACTGGCCTCCCTACCGCTCGCGCTGGAGCGGTCGCAGTCCAGAGCGCTGGTTCTCTACGGAAACGTACCGCAGGTGGAGCCGCAACTCAGGGACGAGCTGCGCTCGCTCACGGATGCCTGCGACGTGCCGGTGTTCGTCGGCGGCGAGACCGCACACCACAGCGTCGAGCTACTCAAGGGCGCGGGGACGACGGTGCTGCCCACGGACACCACCCAGGCCATGTCGGCCATCTACGAGGGTCTGGGGGGCTAATCCGTTGCCGGCGACGGTCGTCTGGTTTCGGCGCGACTTCCGAGTTGCCGACAATCCAGCACTGCGCGCCGCTGTTTCCAGCGGCAACCGGCTGATCGCCTTGTACATCCATTCGCCGGAGGACGACCGCGCCTGGCCCGCCGGTGCCGCCAGCCGGTGGTGGCTGCACCACAGCCTCTCGGCGCTTCGGAATCAGCTGGGCGACCGGGGCATCGAGCTGATCATCCGGAAGGGGCCGACGATACCGGCCCTGCAGTCGGTGGTGCGGGATACCTCCGCCTCGGAGGTGCACTGGAACCGCCTCTACGAACCCGCCGCCGTGGCACTTGGCCGGCAGGTAACCACCGCCCTGCGCGCAGACGGCGTCGTCACCCGGAGTCACAACGCGGCCCTCCTCCACGAACCCTGGACCGTGGAAACCAGAAGCGGCGGTCCATACCGGGCATTCACGCCGTTCTGGCGGGCTTGTCGGGCACTGGGCGACCCGGAACCGCCGAAGCCCCTCCCCAGCCTGCCGGCGGCGCCGGCGCCGGACGGGCTGTCGAATCTCAGCGTCCACGACCTGGACCTGTTGCCGCGGATACGCTGGGATCGCGGCCTGAAGGCCAGCTGGCGGCCCGGCGAGGAAGGCGCGCAAGACAGGCTTGATGCCTTTCTCCAACGGCTGGCGCACTATCCGGAAGAACGCGACCGCCCCGCCTCACTGGGCACGTCCGGACTATCACCCCACCTGCACTTCGGCGAAATCGGTCCCCGACAGATCTGGGCCGCCATCGCGCAACGCACGGCCGAGGGACGGACGCCGGGCCTCGCCGGCGCCGCGGAGAAATTCCGCGCCGAGCTCGGTTGGCGGGAATTCGCGCACCACCTCCTGTTCGCCAATCCGGAAATGCCGGACAAACCCCTTGATCGGCGCTTCGAGACATTCCCCTGGCGCGACCGGGAAGACGGCGCACTCCAGGCGTGGCAGGACGGCCGTACGGGCATACCGCTGGTGGACGCCGGGATGCGGCAACTGTGGGAGACGGGCTGGATGCACAACCGCGTCCGCATGGTGGTGGGATCGTTCCTGGTAAAGAACCTGCGGTTGCCCTGGCAGCTCGGTGAGGCGTGGTTCTGGGATACGCTCGTCGACGCGGACCTGGCCAACAACAGCATGGGGTGGCAGTGGGTGGCCGGCACCGGCGCGGACGCTGCACCGTTCTTCCGCATTTTCAATCCCGTCCGCCAGGGCGAGCGGTTCGATCCGGAAGGGGAATACGTCGCCCGGTGGGTGCCCGAGATCGCCGCTCTGCCTGCGGCCTACCGGCACGCTCCGTGGGCCGCGCCGGAGAGACTGCTGAACGGTGCCGGTGTACGCCTCGACGAGGTCTACCCAAGGCCGATCGTGGATCTGAAGGAAAGCCGGAAGGAAGCGCTGGCCGGATTTCAGAAGATCAAGGCGGCCGGTTAGCAGCCCCGGCCTCAACCGTACTTCGAGAGCACCTTGGTCAGCTCCTCGAGTTTCTCCTCGCCTCGGGGCGCCACCTCTCCTGCCGGCATGACCTCCTGGCGGATAGCGCACGCCATCATTTCGTAGAAGCACTTGTTCATGGCCTTGCGCGCCGCAGCCAGCTGCTGAGCCACATTTTCGCAGCTTTCCTCGTGCTCGATCATGCGCCGAATGCCGCGAACCTGACCCTCGATCCGGGCCAGCCGTGCCAGCAGGGCTTTCTGCTGCTTCTGCCGCAGGAGTTCGAGTTCGCTTGTCATATTCGTTCCCCGCCCGTTGCGGTTACAATACGCGGCTGCTACCCACAACACGAAATCATACCCTTTGGGGTATGAATTCAACAGCCGCCGCCAACATCGCGCCACCAGGAGCCGGGATGTCCGCAATACCCGAGACGCTGTACGAATCCCAACTTGAGAGCCTCAAGCTGCTCAACCGCGGCAAGGTAAGGGATATCTACGAGATTGACCAGCACCGCCTCTTGATCGTCACCTCGGACCGGCTCTCCGCCTTCGACGTGATACTGCCGGACCCTATTCCCGGCAAAGGCGCGGTGCTCACCGAACTTTCGCGCTTCTGGTTCGCGCGCACCCGCCACATCGTCGCCAACCACCTTCTGGACGACCCGCTGGAATCCATCCTTCCCGACCCGGCCGAGCGGGCCCAGGTCGCAGGAAGGTCCCTGGTGGTCCGCCGCCTGCCGCCCCTGCCCGTGGAGGCCGTGGCAAGAGGATACATCATCGGCTCGGGCTGGAAGGACTATCAGCGCACCGGCGCCGTCTGCGGGGTAACCCTGCCTGCGGGCCTCCGCCAGGCCGACCGCCTCCCGGAACCCATTTTCACCCCGGCCACCAAGGCGGCGGTGGGCGATCACGACGAGAATGTGGATTTCGAGTACGTGGCCGGGGTGATCGGCCGAGAGACCGCGGAGACCATCCGCTCCCTTACATTGCGCCTCTATACCGAAGCCGCCGACTACGCCCGCGGCTGCGGCATCATCATCGCCGACACCAAGTTCGAGTTCGGGCAGGCCGCCGACGGCAGCATCGTCCTCATCGACGAGGCCCTGACCCCGGATTCCTCCCGCTTCTGGCCCGCCGACGAGTACCGCCCGGACACCTCGCCACCGAGCTTCGACAAGCAGTTCGTTCGCGACTACCTGGAAACCCTGGACTGGGACAAGACAGCACCCGGCCCCCGTCTGCCGGCGGAGATCATCGAGAAAACCGCCGCGAAATACCGCGAGGCGCAGAGGCGTTTGGTTGGGGGCTGACGACGGAATGGAGTCGTCGGATTGAGCGTCAGGTGATTCTTGCGTCGCTGCCTCGCGTGAACCGGGTTGATTGGTTGATTCGTTAATCGGTTAATCAGTCCACTTCGCGCCACGGCCAACCGGGACACCGTGCCGTCCGCAAAAGGGGCGACTCCCGGCTAGGCCGGCTTCGGATGGGTAGCTGAGGGAGGGTGGCGTCACCTGACTGATCGTCAATCGATTTTTATGTCCTGCCTTCGCTCCGGCCACCCATGGGGAGCGCGGTGCGCGCGGCGCACCCTACGAGCCTACGGCATCCGGGCTCAGTCCACAGGACTCATTGCACAGTCCACGCGCCCCGCGGGAGCGCCGCGCACGCTCGGAAAATGCCGAAAACGGGCCTTACGGCGGTACCTGCTATCCAATTCATCCGTGTCCATCTGTGGCTGGACACAATCCGCGTTGATCG
>JASFMS010000264.1:0-4338 GCA_050117435.1 Ectothiorhodospiraceae bacterium
GGACATTCACCTCGGCGTCTACGAGCGCGACGACGAGCGCATCGACACCGCCAGCCGGCGAACCATAGACGTAATGGCACACAGCCTGCCGGCACTCGACGAGAGCCACACCGTGCTGGACATCGGCGCCGGCTACGGCGGCTCTGCCCGCAGGCTGGCCCGCAGCCACGGCTGCCGGGTCACCGCACTGAACATCAGCGCCCGGGAAAACGCCCGCAATACCCGAATGACCGAGGAACAGGGGCTGTCCGACCACGTGGACGTGGTGGAAGGCAGTTTCGAGGATATCCCCTTCGAGGACACCGCATTCGACGTGGTTTGGTCCCAGGACGCCATCCTGCACAGCGGGGACCGCCCCCGCGTGGTAGCCGAGGCCTCCCGCGTGCTGGCGCCGGGGGGCCATTTCGTCTTCACCGACCCCATGCAGGCGGACGACTGTCCCACCGAAGTGCTGGACCCGATCTACGAACGCCTGAACCTGGACACCCTGGGCTCCCCGGGCTTCTACCGCGAGGCGCTACAGGAGCTGGGCCTGGAGTTTGTCGGCTACGAGGACCTCTCCCCCATGCTGCCGCTGCACTACGGGCGCATCCGCGAGGAGCTTGTCGCCCGGGAAGAGGAACTGGCGGACCGCATCAGCGCCAACTACATCGCGAACATGAAACGGGGCCTGCAGCACTGGGTGGATGGCGGGCGCCGGGGCCACCTCTGCTGGGGCATTTTCGTTTTCCGCAAGCCGCACTGAGCCGGTTCGGGACACAGACCCCAAGTAGTCGTTAGAATACGCGATTCGACCGTTGCCCATCGGGGGCAGGTTCGCCGGGACATCGAATAGGGCAGAAGAGAGACAGCACATGTCGAAGCAGTACTTGTTCACGTCGGAATCCGTCTCCGAGGGACATCCGGACAAGCTGGCCGACCAGATATCGGACGCGGTGCTCGACGCCATCATCGAGCAGGACACCAGGGCCCGCGTCGCCTGCGAGACGCTCGTAAAGACGGGCATGGTCATCGTCGCCGGCGAGATCACCACCGATGCCTGGGTGGATCTGGAGGAGCTGACGCGCACGACCGTCCGCGACATTGGCTACGACAACGGCGAAGTGGGCTTTGACGGCTCCAGCTGCGCGGTGCTCAACGCCATCGGCAAGCAGTCGCCGGACATCGCCCAGGGCGTGGACCGGGGCAACCCGGAGGAGCAGGGCGCCGGCGACCAGGGCCTGATGTTCGGCTACGCGTCCAACGAGACGGACGTCCTCATGCCCGCCCCCATCACCTATTCCCACCGCCTGGTCCAGCGCCAGTCCGAGGTGCGCCGGCGCCATGTGCTGCCGTGGCTGCGCCCGGACGCCAAGAGCCAGGTGACCTTCCGCTACGAGGACGGCAAACCCGTGGGCGTGGACACCGTGGTGCTCTCCACCCAGCACTCCCCGGAGATCAGCCAGCCGGATCTGCACGAAGCGGTGATGGAGGAGATCATCAAGCCGGTGTTTCCCGACGAGTGGCTGGACAAGGACACCAAGTACTTCATCAACCCCACGGGCAAGTTCGTGGTCGGCGGCCCGGTGGGCGACTGCGGCCTGACCGGGCGCAAGATCATCGTCGACACCTACGGCGGCATGGCCCGCCACGGCGGCGGGGCCTTCTCCGGCAAGGACCCGTCCAAGGTGGACCGCTCCGCCGCCTACGCCGCCCGTTACGTGGCCAAGAACATGGTTGCCGCGGGGCTTGCGGAGCGCTGCGAGGTCCAGGTCTCCTACGCCATCGGCGTGGCCGAACCCACCTCCATCAGCGTCGAAACCTTCGGCACCGGCCAGGTGTCCGAGGCCCGCATGGTGGAACTGATTCGCGAGTTCTTCGATCTGCGGCCCTACGGCATCCTGAAGATGCTGGACCTGGTCAAGCCGATCTACCGCAAGACCGCCGTCTACGGCCACTTCGGCCGCGAGGAAGAGGAGTTCAGCTGGGAGCGTACGGACAAGGCCGAGGAACTGCGGTCCGCCGCCGGTCTCTAACAGAGCTTCCCGGAATCATTCAGCCGCAGCCGCCGAGGAGCGCTGCAACCGGCGACACGCCGGCCAGGCTCGGGGCTGCCGCGCATCATTCGCAACGGCGCTCGGTTGATACATGGAGTGAGACCATGAACGCTGTCGTGAAAGACGCTGCAAAAGACTTCCATGTCGCCGACCTGTCGCTGGCCGACTGGGGGCGCAAGGAAATCGCCATCGCCGAGACCGAAATGCCCGGCCTGATGGCACTGCGGGAGAAATACGGCGAGGAGAAGCCGCTGAAGGGCGCGCGCATCGCCGGCTCCCTGCACATGACCATCCAGACCGCGGTGCTCATCGAGACGCTGCGCGCCCTCGGCGCCGAAGTCCGCTGGGCCTCCTGCAACATCTACTCGACCCAGGATCACGCCGCCGCCGCCATCGCCGACACCGGCGTGCCGGTGTTCGCCTACAAGGGCGAGACTCTGGAGGAGTACTGGGAGTACACCCACCGCATCCTGGACTGGCCGGGAGACGGCGCCCCTAACATGATCCTGGACGACGGGGGCGACGCCACCCTGGCCGTCACCCTGGGTGCCCGCGCCGAGCAGGACCCGTCCGTGCTCGACAACCCGGGCAGTGAGGAGGAAAAGGCGCTGTTCGCCGCCATCCGCAAGCGCCTCAGCGACAAACCCGGTTTCTACGCCCGCCTGATGGAGAGCATCCGCGGCGTCACCGAGGAGACCACCACCGGCGTTCACCGCCTCTACCAGATGGAAAAGGAGGGCCGCCTGCCCTTCCCCGCCATCAACGTCAACGACTCGGTGACCAAGTCCAAGTTCGACAATCTCTACGGCTGCCGCGAGTCACTGGTGGACGGCATCAAACGGGCCACCGACGTCATGATCGCCGGCAAGATCGCAGTAGTCGCCGGCTACGGCGACGTGGGCAAAGGCTGCGCCCAGTCCCTGAAGGGCCTCGGGGCCTCGGTCTGGGTGACCGAGATCGACCCCATCTGCGCGTTGCAGGCGGCAATGGAAGGCTTCCGCGTGGTAACCATGGAAGAGGCCGCGGACAAGGCGGACATCTTCGTCACCGCCACCGGCAACTACCACGTCATCGGCCACGACCACATGGCGGCCATGAAGGACCAGGCCATCGTCTGCAACATCGGCCACTTCGACAACGAGATCGACGTGGCGAGCCTGCGCCGCTACGACTGGGACAACATCAAGCCCCAGGTGGACCACATCACCTTCCCGGACGGCAAGAAGATCATCCTGCTCGCCGAGGGCCGGCTGGTGAACCTGGGCTGCGCCACCGGCCATCCCAGCTTCGTCATGTCCAACAGCTTCACCAACCAGGTCCTGGCCCAGATGGAGCTGCACAACAACCAGTCCGGATACGACAACAAGGTCTACGTGCTGCCCAAGAAACTGGACGAGGAGGTGGCCCGCCTGCACCTGGAGAAGATCGGCGCCCGGCTCACCGATCTGTCCCCCGAGCAGGCCGACTACATCGGCGTGCCTGCCGAAGGTCCGTTCAAGCCGGACTACTACCGGTACTGAGGCATACCCTCACAGCATGAACCGAAGAGCCCCGAAGACCGGGGCTTTTCTTTTTCCAGAGCGTGGAATTCCAGCCACGGATGAACACGGATGAATCAGATAGAGAATGAATTGATTCAGCCGCAGATAGACCGGAATAACTTCCGAGTTCTCCGATGCATCCCGTTCATCCGTGGCTCTCAAACAATCGGCGTCCACCCACGTTCATCGGCGGTTAGACTCTCCCGCCTTTTCGCCCCCACTGCCCGCAATACACACAAGGAACGTGAACCCCGTTGGCACAACTAATCTACGCCTGGGAACTCGGCGGCCAGCTCGGTCATCTGGGCAAGGCGGCATCCATTGCCCCGATTATCGAGGAAGCCGGACACGGCATGGCAGTCGTCGGGCGCGACCTTGCCCGTGCCCACGACTTCGAGCCGCTCAGACATCTGCCGCTTTTCCAGGCACCGGTCTGGTTTCCACGGGTACGAAAAAGCCCCGGTGCCGCCTGCAGTACAGCTGAGATACTGCCCCATGCCGGCTACCTCAGCGCCGAGCGGCTGACGCCGCTGGTCCGCGCCTGGATGGGTCTGTTCGAGGCGCTGAGCGCCGACGCCGTCATCGCCGACTACGCTCCCACGGCGGAGCTGGCAGCATTGTGCCTCGGTCTTCCCCGCATGAGCATCGGCCACGGCTTCTACCCGCCGCCGACGGATAACCGACCCATCCCGCCCTTCATGCCCGGCGGCGCGTCGGCGGCCCAGCGCAGCGACCTGGAATCGCGCATTGATCGCACCCTG
>JASFMS010000265.1:0-4315 GCA_050117435.1 Ectothiorhodospiraceae bacterium
ATGGCATAGCGGTCCGCGGCCGCCTCGTCCGAGCGGCTATGGGCGGAATCAAGGGCCAGCCGTGCCGCGTCCGACGCCAGCCCCAGGGCCGTCGAGGCGTCACCAACCAGCGCCGCTAAAAGCATGCGATGGCCCAGGGACCGGTAGATGCCGACGAGCGGGTGCCGGTACGCCACGTGGCCGATCTCGTGGGCAAGCACCGCAGCCACTTCATCCGGGGTCTCGGCGGTCTGTATCAGCCCGTTGAAGACGACGATATGGCCGCCGGCCGCGGCGGCGGCATTTACCGCATCCACCGGCACCACCCGCACCGTGAGCGGCCGCTCGAGTGCCGCCGCGTGCTCCAGTGGAGCGACCAGTGCCGCGAGTGCCGCCTCGCCTCCGGGCTCGCCACAGGCCCCGTCCGCCGGCGTCAGGAAGCCCACCGTGCTGCCGCCGAGAGAGTCCGCCCAATCGTCCGGCGTCAAGTGTGCCAACGGGCGGGCCAGCAGCGGCACTGCCAGCACGAGCCCGCCGACCACGGCCGCCAGGGCGAGCGTCCAACCGGCAAGGCGGCGAACATAGGGCAGCCGCGCCGGCGTGCGGCCCCGGGTAACCGCCGCCGGCAAAGCCGCGAGAATGTCCTGCTCTTCCAGCACCAGTCGCGCGTCCGGCTGGGACGCCAGACGCAGCCTGACCGGTTGGCCGGCGTAAACCGGGTCCGTCAGTCGAACCCGGTCCAGCACACTTTCCGCGACGGGTTCTCCGGAGTCCTCGTCACGGACATAGAGCCTGGCCGACCCCACGACGACACGAACGGGGCGGCGGACGGCACTCGCACCGTCCAGCCACCAGCCGCAATAGCCACCACCGTCAGATGGCGCCAAGGTCGAAGCCCTCGGCGAAACCCTCCGCGGTGCTGGGCGTCTTCTCCTGGGTCTGATAGATCGAGGCGTAATCGGCCTGTCCGCTTACCTGCGTGTGGTCGGTGAAGAAACGCAGGCTTCGGGTCATGACCCAGGGCATTCCCAGGCCGAACGTGAACATGAGAATGAGCATGTTCGTAAGCAACAGAAGGAACAGGGAACCGCCGGTCACGCTGGAGCAGAAGGCCAGGTTACCGATGGTAAAGCGGTCCGCCGTGTAGCGAATCATGGCGGCCTGGTACCAGACGATGCTCAGACCGAGCGTGAAGGGGGCAAGCAGCCAGCAGATGATGTAGGTGCGGAACAGGTCGCCGCCGCTGCCGTCGAACTGCCCTTCCCGGTTGCCGAAGCGCACGTTGCCGAGGCGGTAGCGCTGCTTGGCCACCTGCCCCCAGGGCAGAGCCAGGCCGAGAGTCAGCGCCGTGAACACTCCCCAACGCAGATGAATGAGGCCGTAATCCTTCGCGGATCCCGCCAGCCCGAGCCGAATCCCGCGGTAGGTGGTTCGGTTCAGGCGGTAGCGCAGCGCACTGTACTGGATCGCCCCGATGGCAAAGTACACGAAGGGTATGACCGCGAACATCGCAATGGCCGCCACCACTTCGTGAACCATCGAGAGGAGGCCGGACAAGGCCACGAAGGCCACAATCGCCAACATGTATATCAGGAGCCCTTTCAGAAAGCCGAGGAAGAGCTCCAGACCATTGCCGGTGTACTCCAGTCGCTCGCCGTCAAAGGCGGTCTGCGCCCAGAGGTAGCGCCGTATTCGGGTCACGCCCCAGAAGTGGTAGATGCCCAGGGTAAGCACCTTGAACACCAGGTTGACGATGTGGATGAGAAACAGCTCCCCGCCCCGTCCGTGGTGTTCAATGCGGCTGGAATAGCCCGTGGTCTGCACTGCGTCCATGTTTATCCCCCATTGGTCTCCATTGAAAAACGGGCCCTGTACCCATCGGGCCCTACCTGAAACTTTCTCATTCTTCTTCAGTGAGACTCCCGCCGCCGGCAAAACGTCATCCGATGCCGGGCGCCCCGTTTTCGGCTATTGGGAATGAAACCCGCTGCCGCAGCCACTTTACAATATCGAAGTGTGACCTATATCACATCATGACGGTGCTTCAATCACATTGTTGCGGTATTTTCCGACCATCGGGCATTGCCAGCAGTCGAAATCGAGTGTGTGCGTTGAACTCTCTCAGGTCTCCCAAAGGAAAAGCTTTGCGCTACGGTGCCGTCGCCGTGTGTATAGCTGCCGCAGCGGCCCTGTTCTGGCTGCGGGAGGTGCGAGTGCTGCCACGCCTCGGCGCCGCGTCTTCCTCCTACGCGTCCATTGCCACCTGGGTCTTCGTCCTGTTCATAGCCTGCACTTTCGGCGCGCTCGTATACCTGCTCGTGGTGCAAACGGAGAAGATGAACGTCGCCCGGCGATCACTCTATCGCGACTGCGTAACCGAGATCGGAAATCGCCGGTCCATAATTCGGGCACTGCGCAAGGCAATGGCGGGCACGTCCAGAACAAAGCCCTTCGTGGGGCTGTTGTTCGTTGAGGTGGTTCGACTGAAACGGATTAACGAGGCCCTGGGCTATGCCGCCGGAGATGCCGCCCTGACCGAACTGGCGCGCCGCTTGGTCCAGTGTCTGGGGGGCAGGGCGACGGTAGCCCGATTCGAAGGTGACCGGTTCGGCATCGTTTTACCGGCCCACGACGAGGAAAGTCACCCACATGCTGCGGCACGCGAGCTGCTCGGCGTCGTCCACGAGCCGATGGCGACGGAAAACACCGAAATAACCCTGCAACTGCGGGCCGGCGGAGCGGTCGTTGCCGGTAGTAGCGGCCACACTGTGGCCGATTTGCTGAACATGGCCCATCACGCCATTGAGAAGGCAAAACGGGAGAACCGGGAGAAGGTCATTCTGACCGAATTGCCCACAGATCCCGGCGCGATCGTCATCGGCCTCGAAACCACGCTCCGAAACGCCATACGAAACCAGGAACTCCGCGTTCAGCTACAACCGCAATATCGAATTCCCGACGGCCGCCTGGTGGCGGCCGAGGCACTGGTACGGTGGGTACATCCGAAACGCGGCGTGCTTACGCCCTCGGAGTTCATTCCGGCCGCCGAGGCGGGTGGGTTCGTTCATCGCATAACGGAATGTGTCGTTGACGATGTGTGTCGGATACTCGCTGAATGGCAGGCCGCACGCCATCCGATGATTCCGGTTTCGTTCAACCTGTCCGGCCTCGAGCTCGGCCTGCCGCGGACTGTCGAGATGATCCGATTTGCGCTCAGGCGCCACCGGGTTTCACCAAGCTGGCTCGGCGCGGAAGTTACGGAATCGGCGGTGATGAGGGATCTGCAGGCGACGGTATCCATGCTCGACGACCTGCAGGGGCTGGGCATCAGCATCGCCATCGACGACTTCGGTACCGGATACTCATCCCTTCACTATCTGAATAACCTGCCCGTTGACCAGCTCAAGGTGGCGAGGCAATTCGTTACGAACGCGCACAAGTGCGAACGCCGCATCTCCCTGCTACGGGCAATACTCGATATGGGTCGCGCCTTCAATCTGGACACCGTGGCCGAAGGCGCGGAGTCCGCCGAGGACGTCCGCCTCATTCGTGAGCTGGGTTTCGACCGGGTTCAGGGATTCGTCTTCGGAAAGCCCATGTGGCCCGAGGACTTCGTTCGCCTGTACTGGGGGAACGGGGTCCGGCAGCAACGCACGGCCGGGACTCCTCCGTGAATGCACGGTGCGGCGATCCGACGCCGGGGGACCCTGCGCCTCGTAGCCATCGCGACCGTCCTGTCGTCCGCGAGTGCGGCGGATGCGTACAGTCGGCCTCGCAACACCGCCGGACGCGGAGGCGCGCGGATCCTCCACGCGCCTCTGCCGATTCCGCCCGCTCTCCGCTAGCTCGGGCGGTTCGAGACGTTCCGCAACGGGCGTAGCGCCTCAGCCCAACGCTCCAGTTCGTTCAGCATGGCAGTTCCGCTGCTGGCCTGCTGGTCCGTCGGATTGAACGAATCACCGCTAACGGACTGGCTCACCATTGGAATGGTGACCTGCTCGACAATGGGCATGACCTTGAGCGTGGTCAGGGTCAGCTTGGTCATCTCCACGGAGCGTATACCCCCGGATACTCCGCCGTAGCTGACGAAAGCCGCCGGCTTGTAGTTCCACTCGTGGTAGACGTAGTTGAGCGCGTTGAGCAGCGCCGGCGTCGGCCCGTGGTTGTATTCCGGAACCACCAGCACATAGGCGTCCGCGGCATCGACGCTCGCCGCCCAGCGCCGTGTGTGCTCGTGCTGGTAGTTCTGCTGCCGGGGATGGTGTGGCTCTTCGAAAACGGGCAGGTCGAATTCCGCCAGGTCCGACCAGTGCACATCGAACCTGCCGTGTTCCCG
>JASFMS010000266.1:0-4307 GCA_050117435.1 Ectothiorhodospiraceae bacterium
CCGGAGAATCGCGCCGGCCCCGCGGGATGATGGGGCGGCGGACGTGTTCCGTCCGCCGCGCCGGACCCTATTCGGCCAGGGTCCACTCGCCGTTCTTGATCTCCAGCATGCGGAACGCGGAGAGATCCAGTCCCAGGTGATCCTCGGGTGACAGATTGAACTCGCCGCCGGTACCGATCAGCCCGGAGGTCTGCTCGATGGCCGAGCGCACCGCCGCCTTGTCCGTGCTGCCGGCGCGCTCTAGAGCACCTACCGCGATCTGCAGGGCGTCATAGGCATGACCGCCGAAGGTGGAGACGGACTGATCGAAGTTCTTCTCGAAGGAGTTCTTGTAGTCCACGACCACAGGCTTCTGCGGATCGCTGTCAGGCAGCTTGTCGGCCACCAGCAGCGCCGCGGCGGGCAACCTCACGCCGTTGGCCGCATCGCCGGCCAGCTCGATGTAGCTCTTCGAGGCCACGCCGTGGGACTCGTAGAGCGGAACGTCCAGACCCAGCTGACGGAAGTTCTTGGTGACGATGGCCGGACCCTGGCCAAAGCCGCAGTTCAGCACCGCCTGAACACCGTCCGTGCCCTTGATCTTGGTGAGCTGAGCGGTCATGTCCGTGTCCTTGGGGCCGTAGGTCTCGTCCGCCACCACGGAAATGTTGTATTCGCCGGCCTGATCGAGAGCCTGCTGCCGGCAGGACTTGCCAAAGCCGCCGGTGCCGGAGATGAGACCCACGCGGATAACGCCGAAGCGCTGCATATCGCGGTAGATCTTCTGCACGGCCATACGGTCGGTGTGGGGCGTCTTGAACACCCACTTCTTCACCGGATCGATGATCGGAACGCCGCCGGCCAGGGAAATGAACGGTACCTCGTACTGCTGCACCAGGGGGATAACCGCCATTGTGGTGCCGGTGGTTGTACCGCCGATGATCAGGTCAACCTGGTCAGCCGTGATCAGACGCTTGGCGAACGTACGGGCTTTACCGGCATTGGCGCCGTCGTCGTAGTGCACCAGCTCCAGCTTCTTGCCCAGCACGCCCCCGTCGGCGTTGATGCGGTCGATGTAGAGCTGAAGCGTCTTCAACTCCGGATCGCCCAGAAACGAGGCAGGCCCCGTTACGGCCAGGAACGACCCGATCTTGATGGTATCGGCGCCCATGGCCGTTCCGGACAGGGCCAGAACCGACAGGCTCACCGCCGTCACCGCCTTCTTGAAAAATCCGCGCAGCATTATCTACTCCTCCTCCAACACGCACCGTTCAGGGTTATTGTCATCGGCGGCCACCGCCGCCAACGCGGAGTCGGCCCGGCGCGCAAGCCGAAGCCTTACAAATAACGGTAGATCATTATGAATCGTGTATCAGGTGCCAAATTAGTTGCATTCAAAACTACTGTCAAGCACGCCTTCGCGCAGGCCTCGAACTGAAGAAAGTCGTTCACGTACCGCGCGGCACCGCCGGAAAATCAGCCGAACCGAGGCGTTCAGCTTCATCCGTCAAGTTGGCCCGCTCCTGCCGAAAAAGGCCGCATGCGAAGCCGGACAACTGAACTATAGTTTCGGCCGCAATCGTTCGCCCGGGCTGCAGCCCCACTCGACACTACATGCCCAGATAGGCCCGCTTGACCTCGTCATTTTCCAGGAGCTCCGGCCCCGGCCCGTCCAGCACGATCTCGCCGGTCTCGATGACATAGGCGTGATCGGCGATGGCCAGCGCCCCCGCGGCGTTCTGCTCCACCAATAGAATGGTGATGCCCTCGTTCTTCAGGCGCTGGATCACGTTGAAGATTTCCGCCACCAGCAGCGGCGCCAGCCCCATGGAGGGTTCGTCCAGCAGCAGGAGCCGTGGCCGGGCCATCATCGCCCTGGCGATGGCCAGCATCTGCTGCTGACCGCCGGAGAGCGTCCCCGCGGCCTGGCGCCGCTTCTCCTTGAGAATGGGAAAGAGCTCGTACATCCACTGCAGGTCGGCGCGGGTTGCGGCGTTCATGCCCCGCGTGTAGGCCCCGAGAATCAGGTTGTCCTCCACGGACATGGGGCCGAACACCTGACGCCCTTCGGGAACCTGGGCGATGCCTTCGGCCACGCGCCGTTCGCCCGCCAGGCTGGTAATATCGCGACCCTGGTAGGTGATGGAGCCGCCGCTGGCCTCGTGAATGCCGGAGATGGTGCGCAGTAGCGTCGTCTTGCCGGCACCGTTGGCGCCCACCAGAGCGACCAGCTGTCCCTCGGGCACCTTCACGTCGATACCCTTCAGCGCCTGAATGCGGCCGTAGTGGCTGGTGAGCCCCTTCACCTCCATGAGGGACACGGCGGGCTCCGCCGTCGGCCGCGGACGCTCTTCCGCGGACATCCCCAGGCCCACCGGCTCGGGCGCCAGATTGACGATACGGCTGTGCAGCTCGCGAAACTCCGAGCGCACCTGCTCACCGAAGAGGGGATCGTCGTTGCGCGCGAAGGCCTCGTCGATGGTCCGCCAGTCCTCGTCGGTCAGGGCCTCCCGGGCTCGGGGAATGACTTCCCGCTCCTCCCGGGTCAGGTGGTCGCGCTGGAATTTCACGTAGGCTTCCATTGCTTCCCGGAAAGCCTCCCCGCCCTGGGGGTAATTCGCGATGTATTCCCGCAGACCCTGGCGAGCCCGGGCCACCAGCTTCGGTCCCTCAAGGTGCTGCGCCTCCAGCTCGTCCAGCACCGCGGACATTTCCGGGCTGCGCTTGCGCAGGGCACGGAACAGGTACTGGTCCTCCTTGGGGTGATGGACCCTGTCGGCGTAGGACTCGATGTACTGGAACAGTGCATCGAACAGCGTATCGTCCGGCGGGTTGCCGGCACGCTCGTACTCGGCGACCAGTTCCTCGGCAGCGTTGAGAATTCGCCAGATGCCGTTGTGCTCGGTCTGTATGACCCGAATGGCTGAGCTCATGATCAGGCCGCCCCCAGATACGCGGAAATGACGTCGGGGTTGTGACGCACCTCTTCGGCCGTCCCCTCGGCAAGCTTCTTGCCGTAATCCAGAACGAGGATATGGTCGGAGATGTTCATGACCAGCTTCATGTCGTGCTCCACCAGCACCACGGTGACGCCGCTCTCCGCGACTTTCTGAATGAGTTCATCGATCTCGGCGGTCTCATTGGCGTTGAGCCCCGCGGCCGGCTCGTCCAGCAGCAGTAGTCGGGACTCGGCGGCCAGCGCGCGGGCGATCTCCAGGCGCTTGAGCGCGCCGTAGGGCATGGACGCCGCCTCGGCCGTCGCGTAACGACTGATGCCGACGAATTCCATCAGCTCCATCGCCCGCTCCCGGCAGTCGCGATCGCCCCGGACCACCCCGGGAAACCTCAACATGGCGGGCAGGAAACGCCGGTTGAGGTGAAGGTGACGGCCGATCATCACGTTCTCCGCGGCGGACATGTTCATGCACACCTGCAGGTTCTGGAACGTGCGGCTCATACCCAGCGCCGCAAGCCGGTACGGCGGCGTGCCGGCCACGTCGCGGCCGTCGAAAACGATGCGCCCCGAAGTGGGGGTATAGACACCGGTAATCAGATTGAACAGCGTGGTCTTGCCGGCACCGTTGGGGCCGATCACCGAGTGAATCGCGCCCTCACCGATATCGAAGCTCAGGTCCTGGATGGCATGAACGCCGCCGAAGGTTTTGGTCAGGTTCTCGATCTGCAGCAGTGCCATATCAGCTCCCCTTGCGCAGGCGATAGGCGAGACTGGGCAGCAGCCCCTTCGGCATGAAGATCATGGTGCTCATGAGGATGGCACCGAATATCACCGCCTCGTACTCGTCGAACCCCGTCAGCAGCTGCGGCAGCAGGGTGAGAATCACGGCGCCGATGATGGCGCCGAAGGTGGAGGCCATGCCGCCGATAACGACCATGGTCACAAACTCTATGGAGTGGAAGAAGCTCGACAGATCCGGGGTGATGAAACCGGAATAGAAGGCGGTTACCGCGCCCATCAGCGCCGCGTACACGGAGGAAACGACGAACACCAGCACCTTGTAGCTTGTGGTGTTGACACCGGCCACCTGTGCGGCGACTTCCGAGCCGTGGACGGCCCGCAATGCGCGCCCCACCGGCGAATCGATGATGTTGAGCGCCAGCCAGACCGAGAAAATGAGTAACGCGCCCACTACCCAGTACCACACACGCTCGCCCATGAGCGTCCAGCCGAAGATCTCGAAGGACGGCACGATCATTCCGTCCGGGCCGCCCGTGAGCCAGGTCTCTGCGCGAATGACGATGGCCACGAGAATACCGAGCCCCAGTGTGGCCATGGCCAGATAGTGCCCCTTCAGCCGCAGTCTGGGCCG
>JASFMS010000267.1:0-4294 GCA_050117435.1 Ectothiorhodospiraceae bacterium
CGAAGACTTATCGTCACCGTGCTGCTGCTGGCGGCCACAGTTGCGGCCGGCACGGCCCCGGCTCGTGTGCTACGGGCCGCGCCAGGGGCTGCCCTGCAACCGCTGCTCAATAGGCTGCAGGCGGGTGACGTCCTGGCGTTGCCGGCGGGCCGCTACGAGGGTCGTGTGCGCATCGATCGCGGGATCACGGTGCGCGGGGACCCCGGGGCGCGAATCGTCGCCCATGGCCGTGGCGATGCGATACGGGTGTCGGCCGCGGGCGTGATTCTCGAGGGCCTGGACGTCCGCAACTGGGGCGCTGACCTCACGGACATGAATGCCGGCGTCTTCATCGAGCGCCAGGCGACCGGCACGGTGGTGCGCGGCAGTCACCTCCAGGGGCCGGGCTTCGGCATCTGGGTGGACGGCACAGAGGATGTGCGGCTGCTCGGCAACCGCATTCAGGGCAGGCCGGAGCTTCGCTCCCAGGACCGTGGCAACGGCATACACCTGTACAACGTCCACGGTGCGGTGGTGGCCGGCAACGAAGTCTGGCAGACCCGAGACGGCATATACATCGACACCAGCAATTACAACACGCTGCGGAGCAACTACCTGCACGATCTGCGCTACGGCGTGCACTACATGTATTCCTACCACAACGCGGTCGTTGACAACCGTACCCGTCATACCCGGACCGGGTACGCGCTGATGCAGTCCAAGTACCTCACCGTTACCGGCAACCGGTCCGAGGACGACGACAACTACGGCATTCTCATGAATTTCATTACGCACTCGGAGATCCGGGCCAACCGCATTGTCGGCGTACACCGCAACCGCAGCTATTCCGGCGCGGCGGCCGCCGGCGCCGAGGGCAAGGCGCTGTTCATGTACAACTCCCTGTTCAACACCATCGAGGGGAACCTGTTCGCCGCAAGCGATATCGGTGTGCACATGACCGCCGGCTCCGAGGACAACACGCTGGTCGGCAACGCCTTCATCGACAACCGGGAACAGGTGAAGTACGTGGCCACCCGCCGGCAGGAGTGGTCGCAGGCGGGGCGGGGCAATTACTGGAGCGACTATCTGGGCTGGGACGCGGACGGCGACGGTCTGGGCGATACGGTCTACGAGCCCAACGATGCCGTGGACCGCATCCTGTGGAAACACCCCGCCGCCCGGCTGCTGCTCAACGCGCCGGCGGTGGAGATCCTGCGCTGGGTGCAGCGCGACTTCCCGGTTCTCCGACCCGAAGGGGTGCGGGACTCCCATCCATTGATGCAATCGCCGGTGGTCCCGGCGGAGGGCGCATGAGCGAGATTCGCGTGGCGCTGCAGGGCGTCGAGAAAACGTTTGGCTGCGTCCGGGCCCTGGACGGGCTGGACCTGGAGGTGGCCGCCGGGGAGGTGCTGGGCCTGCTCGGCCACAATGGCGCCGGCAAGACCACGGCCATGAAACTGATACTGGGCCTCTCCCGCCCCAGCGGCGGCCGCGTCAGTGTATTCGGCGAGGACCCGGCGGGCGCTGGTGCCCGTGACCTGCGCCGGCGCCTGGGCTACCTGCCGGAGAACGTGACCTTTTACGGCCAGCTCTCCGGCCGGGAGGTGCTGCGCTACTTCGGCCGCCTCAAGGGGGTCGGCGGCCCGCGCTGTGACGGTGCCCTGGAGCGGGTTGGACTGGCGTTCGCGGCTGACCGGCGAGTAAAGACCTATTCCAAGGGCATGCGCCAGCGCCTCGGCCTGGCGCAGGCATTGCTGGGCGAGCCGCGACTGCTGCTGCTGGATGAGCCGACCACCGGTCTGGACCCCCTGGCCATCCAGGACTTCTACGCCATGGTGGACGAGCTGCGGGGGCAGGGCGCCAGCGTGGTGCTCTGCTCCCATGTGCTGCCGGGCATCGAGGCCCACATCGATCGTGCCGCCATTCTCGGCGGCGGCCGCCTGCTCGCCGCCGGTACCATCGACGATCTGCGCCGGGATACGGGGTTGCCGCTCACCATCACGGTCCACGGCGACACCGAGGGGGAATGGGTCGCACGGGTAGAGTCCTGTGGGGCGGATATCAGCCGGATCAACGGCCGCGATGCCGAACTCAGCCTGGACGCGGGAGCGAAGATGGCGGTGTTGAAGCCGCTGCTCGCCGACCCGGCGGTTCGCGACCTGGAGATGGGCGTGCCGTCGCTGGAGCAGATCTACAGCCACTACACACGCGGTCGCACCGCGCGGGAGGAACGCGCATGAACGCTGTCATCGCGGTTGCCGGCAAGGAGTTTCGCGACGGCATGCGCAGTCGCTGGGTGCTCGCTATCACAGTGGTGTTTGCGCTGCTGGCTCTGGGTATCGCCTATTTCGGGGCCGCCGCCGGCGGCGCCGTGGGTTTCGTCTCCCTCGACGGCACCATCGCCAGCCTGGCCAGTCTCGGAATTTTCGTCATTCCGCTGATCGCCCTGCTAATCAGCCACGATGCCGTGGTCGGAGAGGATGAGCGGGGAACCCTGCTGTTGCTGCTCACCTACCCGCTGTCCCACGGCCAGCTGCTGCTCGGCAAGTTCCTGGGCCACGCGGGCATTCTGGCGCTCTCAACCGGGCTCGGTTTCGGCGTGGCGGCCGCGGTGATCGCGTTGACCAGCGACGTCTCCGGTGTCGAACTGATTCGGGCGTTCGGCTTCTTCATTCTCAGCGCCACATTGCTGGGCTGGGTTTTCGCTGCCATCGGCTACATGCTCAGCGTTGCCGTCGCGGAAAAGGCGCGGGCAGCGGGACTGGCGCTCCTGGTCTGGTTCTTCTTCGTGCTGGTGTTCGATCTGGGCCTGCTTGGCGTGCTGGTGGGCACCGGTGGAGCGGTGCATCCCGAGGTATTTCCCTATCTCCTGCTGCTGAATCCGGCGGACGTCTTCCGCCTGGCAAACCTCGGAGGCAGCGAGGCCATTCAGGGGCTCTCCGGAGTGGCGGCGGTGGCGCGGGACGGCTTCCCGTCCGGCGTCCTGCTGGTCGTGCTCGCGGCGTGGTTGCTGGCGCCTCTGGGCCTGGCGGGCTGGCTGTTCCGCCGTCGGGAGGTGTAGCGGCGATGGGGAGGGCCGCATTGAAGGCACTGGGTCTGCTGAGTTTTCTGCTCGTGCTGTTTTTCGTTGGTTGCGGCGGGTCGGCCGACTCCCGAAGCGCGGTCAAGCCCGCGGCTCTGACGTCGGGAGACGAGTGCCACCTCTGTGGCATGCTTATCCAGCGGTTTCCGGGTCCGAAGGGGCAGCTGGTGGTTCAGGGAGACACTGTGCCACGGAAGTTCTGCTCCACCCGCGATCTGTTCTCCTACGCACTGCAGCCGGAGATACGGGACAGGATTGCCGCCGTCTACGTCCACGATATGGGCCGCAACGCGTGGCCGAAGCCGGATGCGGGGCCGGACGCGTTCACGGACGGCCGCACGGCCTGGTACGTGGTCGGTCACGATAGGAAGGGAGCCATGGGGCATACCCTCGCCTCGTTCGCTCGGAGGTCGGATGCGGAGGCGTTCGCGGCGGGTCACGGCGGGCGGATTCTGGGCTTCGACGACATCACGCTGGCGCTGCTGGCGGATCTCGCACCCCATGGGGATTAGTAGGCCGGAAGTGACTGGCGGCTTGCTGCTTACGCTTTCGGGACAGGGGAAAACCTGATGCTCAGTGAACGCCGGCCCGCGGCACGGTCCCGGTCGGCTGTGGGCCCGCGCGGAACCGGAAAAGCCCGCGGAACGCGGGCTTCGCCGTGAAAGGGGGTGACGTTTTACTCAACCTCGCCCATGTACTTGTCGACCCTCTCGGCGCCCATGCCGATCTTGCCTTTGAGCGCGGCTGCCGCTTTCTGCGCCGCCGCCAGGTTCCCGGCCTTGCCTACCTGGATTACGCCGACCATGCCGAGGGCCAGATGGGGTGTGCAGTTGTAAAGGTAGACGCCCTCCGTATCCAGCTTCACCGTGATCTCCTCGTTCGGCGCGCCGTTCCACGGCTCCGCACCCTCGGGTACGTAGGCGGACGCGGAGTTGTGTGCCGAGCCCACGGGCACGAACGTTACGGTGTCCCCGGGGGCCGCGTTCACGTAACCAGGTTCGAAGACCATCATGCCGTCGGCGCCGTTGTCGAGCATCTTGACCTTGTGATCGGCGGCGAAAGCCGGGGACGCCAATGAGACCGCCGCGACGGCGGCCAGGGATAGAGCCAGTTTCTTCATGGATGTGCACCTGCGTGATTGAAGGTCGTTTCAAGGTCGGCCCGGGGTATCGAGCCGGTCGCAGCTAAATGTAATATAATAAATGAATGTTTTGGTTGACACGCATCAATCCG
>JASFMS010000268.1:0-4292 GCA_050117435.1 Ectothiorhodospiraceae bacterium
CAAGAACGCCACCCCGGCCCAAAGCACCGCCAGCAAGCGTCCTTCGGAACAGCACAGCGCGAATGGTTCCGCGTTTCCCTAAGATTAGCCCCGGAGGAACACACCGGGACGCGCAGCGGCGACCGCTCGTCGCGAAAAGCCCCTCAGACGTGAAACCACCCGACGATATCCCGCAGCGTTTCCGCCTCGCCCTGCAACGACTCGCCGGTTCGCGTGGACTCCGAGACCTCTTGGACGGCACCCATGGCCGCTGTGCTGATCCCTTGCAACCGTGAACTGATGTCCTCCGCCACGGCGCTCTGCTCCCAGGCGGCGAAGACGTAGGTATTCATATTGGTAAGACGGGGCACCGCCCGGCGAGCGTAGCCAACTGTGATCGGGTCGCAGCCATGCTCCCGGAGACCCGGGGAAGGCCCGGCCCTGTGGCCGTCGTGCTCAACAACTCCGGCGTCATCTTTGAAAAGCCGCTGCTGGCCCCCGGCCAAAACCGTCAGATTGCGTACTAGAATTCCCGAAAAGACCCCGGATCGCCCCGATCCTGTGGATCGGTATATTTCTATACTTTCGCCAACACTACTGGACGCCGAGCACGACGTGGTCAGAATGAACGAGAAGAACTCCCCACGGCAGCGCAGACCGTACCAACTGCTCTGGCTGGCCACCCTGCTTCTCACTGGCATGGTGACCCAGTCTCCGGCTGCACAGACTGTCGGTGTGGAACTCAACAGGCTGGAGAGCATTCCCGACGGCTGTCGCGCGTATCTCGTCTTTCGCAATGAGGCGAAGCAGACCTTCGAGCGCCTGCAACTCGATCTGGTGATATTCGACAGCGCCGGCATCATTTCACGCCGGTTGGCGGTTGACGCGTCTCCGCTGCGTGGCGGGAAGACCTCCGTGAAGGTATTTGACATAGAAGGTGTAGCCTGCGACGCCATTGGCCGGGTGCTGTTGAACGATGTTCTCGAATGCCAGATCGACGGTGAGCGACAAACCGATTGCGTGGAGCGGATGCGCGCCAGCTCCAGAGCCGAAGTGCCTTTGGTGAAATGAGCCTGCGGAGATAATCGCCGGAATCCAATGCCGACAGTCGACACATCCACGGACCTGGTTCGCGGTGCCATTACGCACGGCCCGGACACGTTGGTTGCCTGGCTTAACGCCGGCGGCCCGGTGCTGCAGATATTGATGGGGCTCTCCGTGCTCGCCCTGACGGTGACGCTACTAAAGCTGTATCAGTTCGCGCGGCTGTCGGTTTGGTCCGATGGCGGCACCCGGGAGGCGCTCGAATACTGGCGTGAGAACCGCCCACAGGAAGCCATCGATAGCCTCGGGAACACGCGTAACCCGGTGGCGGAAGTCGTAGCCGCTACCATGCAGCGGCTGCAGGCGGATCCGGATCCGGCAACCGCGCGCGAGGAAGCGCAGCGAATCGCGACCGACTGGCTGGAAAACCTCGGCCGGTATCTTCGCATTCTGGATGTAATCGGCGCCCTGAGCCCCCTTCTGGGTCTGCTTGGCACCGTGCTGGGGATGATCGATGCCTTCCAGCAGATCCAGGCGGCGGGCAGTCAACTGGACCCCGGCCTCTTGGCGGGGGGAATCTGGGAGGCACTACTCACGACGGCGGCGGGGCTGACGGTAGCCATTCCCACGGTTGCCGTTCTGCATGGCCTGGAACACCTCGTGGACCGCGTCCGCCACCGGATGGAGGACGGCCTGACCCGCGTATTCACCCGGGGAACGCAAAGCGCGCCGGGCGCAGTCGAGCCGGTCCGCGGCCACTACTGATCATGCGGCTGCCCCGTCCCGATCTGCGCAGACGCAAAATCGGACTTACACCGCTGGTGGACGTGGTCTTCATACTGCTGTTCTTCTTCATGCTGACGTCGTCGCTGGTTCAGTGGCACGCGATCGGGCTATCGGTTACCGCTCCGTCCGCGTCCGCCGGTTCACTGGAAGGCAGTGCGCTCGTGCGAATTCACGACGGCGGCAACCTCGACCTCAACGGAGTGCCGGTATCCCTGCGGCAACTGGAATCCCGGGTTCGTGGCCTCGCCCCGGCGGAACGTGCGCTGCGATTGGTCGTGCAGCCGGACCCGGAAGTGCCGTTGCAGAACATCGTCGATGTGCTCGACCGGCTGCGCGCAGCGGGAACGGCAAACATCTCGCTGCGGGGGCAATGACCGTGCGCCTGGAACAGCCGAAACGCCTCCGCGATGCGGAGACGCACGTCCTGCCACTGGTGAATATTGTATTCCTGTTGCTGGTGTTCTTCCTGATCGCCGGGACTCTGACGCCTTCCGCGCCCACGCCTGTCGACGCACCCCGCTCGACAAGCACGCGTACGGCGGATGGCGAGTCGGCTGTGACGCTAACGCTCACCATGGAGGGTGAAATAGTGATCGATGGTCGCGCCGTCGACCTACCTGATCTGCAAGCGGGTGTCGCCGCGGATCTGGCTGGCCGGACGGCACCCGTCGTCGAGCTGAAAGCGGACTCCCGGGTTCGGGCCGACCGTCTGCTGGCCGTCCTGGAATCGCTCAGGGAGGCCGGTGCGGACAGAGTCGATCTGCTCACCACGCCGCGCAGAGAATGAACTTCAGCCTCCACCACTGGCTTGCCGCCCTGACTGCAGCCCTGGTGATCCACATCGGCGGCGCGTGGTTGCTCCTGGATCGGGGCCCTGCGATACCGGCGAACGGGACGGCGGCGGCTGGCGCGGCGGTGGTCGTAACCACCGCGACGTCGCCTGGTCGCACTGGCGGGTCAGGAGCCGCCGAACCGGTGGCCCCGGCCCCGGCCCCGGCCCCGGCCCCGGCGAAGATGGTGCAGCCGTCGACGTCGGCTGACACCCCGTCGTCCGGTCCCACGCAGGCCTTGCCGGTGCAGCCGGACGCGGTACTGCCCACCACCCCGACGCCGGCCCAAGCCAAGACGGCTCCCGCGGTGCCGACGACCGACGCCCAACCCGAGGCATCCGTCGCGGCGCAACCAGTGGAAACGAAGTCCGGAGCCGCGTCCGTCAGAGCCCGGGCTACCCCCTCCCCCGAGTCGCGTCACGATGAACCCGAGCGGACGACGCGGTCCCGGCCGGAGGAGCGACCGACACCGCAAAAGAGCGCCCCGTCGCGACAGCCGCCGAGCGACTCGGGGACCTCGGCGACAGCTCCCGCAGAGCCGTCACGAAGCCAAGCCCCGCAGCCGGAAGCGTCGAGCTCGACCGATGCGGTCGGCAGATCCAGCCGCTCCGCCGGTGAAGGCACGCCCGGGCGAAGCGGCCAACCTTCCAGTTCATCCTCTCCCCCGGCGGCACGCGCCGATGCGCTCTCGACCTACGTCGCCACCGTGGGACAATACCTTGAACGTCACAAGGAATATCCCCGGCAGGCCAGATTGCAGCTGATCGAGGGCCGCGTAAGTCTTCGCATTGTGGTGGCCGCGGACGGGAGCGTCGTCTCGTACCGCGTGGACCGCAGTTCCGGCTACGGCATACTTGACCGAGCGGCACGCCGAATGGTCAAGCGCGCCGCCCCCCTTCCACCGCCTCCCGAGGAACTCGGGCGAAACGACCTGCAGCTGATCGTGCCCGTCAGCTTTCGGCTGCGCTGACACGCCGGGTTTATTGTCCGAAGTTGTAGCGGACCTGTAGCCCCGCATAGAGGTTCCTGTCCGGGGCCGGCTCGAAATAGCGGCCGCCGAAGGCATTGATGCGCACGTTGCCGTTATACAGCTCATCGAAGACGTTGTTGACGCCACCGAAAACCGAGAGCTCCCAGCGCTCCAAGAACCGGGTCCAGCCCGCGCGGATGTTGGTCACGGTGTAGGCGTCGCTGGTCACCGAGTTCGCGTTGTCGGCGTAGAGACTGTCGACGTACTGGACTTCGACCGCAGTGTAAATGCCCGAAGGATGACGATACTTCAGCTCACCATAGGCGGTGTGCCTTGGAATGCCCGGAATCGTGTTGCCGTCGAAGTTTTGCCCGTCCGTGGAGAATCGATCGAAGCGGAAGTCAGAGTATGTGTAGGCCAATCGGGCGCTGAGTCCCCGGGCGAGCTCCGCATCGATGCCCAGTTCCACACCGTCACGCCGGGTCTCGCCCGCGTTGACGAAGAAATCGCGGCCGGGCTGCTCCGGACAGCCCTGAGCAACGATCTCGTTCGACCCATGAATAGTGAAAACGGCGACACTGTAGCGCACGGACGGCGTCAGCTGTCCATTGGCACCCAGCTCGTAGTTGGTGGCGGTCTGCGCATCCAGCGAGTCGCTCAGCCCGCCACCCTCGCAGGAGGCA
>JASFMS010000269.1:0-4288 GCA_050117435.1 Ectothiorhodospiraceae bacterium
GTCGGTTGTAGTAGGTGAAGTACGAGCCGTCGTCGCCCTTGTAGAGATCTTGCTGGAAAATCAGCTCGCCGTAGTTCTGGCTCTCGTTGCCCAGGCGGTACTTGCTGCCCGCGCCCGGCAGCTGGAATACCACCCAGTCGCCCCCCTCGGAGTTCACCCCGGCGCCGGAACGGAAGTAGCCGTGGAACTCAAAGGCGGCAGCCGACTGGGCAACCAGCGCGGCAGACACCGCGGCTGCCGTCAACAGGCAGTTCTTGGTCTTTGCCATCGGTAAAGACTCCTCCTCACAGGACTCACAGTTGTTGCGGTTCGGGACAGCTGCGCCCTCCGGCGAACGCCCGAACCCCTCCCAGCGTGGGAAAACGCTTACGCATTTCCCGTGCTGCGGTGCCTACGCCGCCACGATCGGGCTCCCAGACCCGATAGTTGGACGACATACACGACCCGTGCTCACGGCACCGCAAGCCGTGCCCTCTAATTAGTTGATTTTGCGGATTGTTGTAATTTTGCTTCGTTGACCGTTGCAATAAATTGTAGCAAAACTACAGAACTGTCAAGCAGCAGTAAGAAACGGGACTGCCGCCGGCACCTCAGAAGAGGCGGCGACTGACGGCACCGACACGGGCACGACGGGGAGAGATACAGGCATCGCCTTGTAATTTGACTACCTTTCCGACCGCAACAGCGCCGGACACAAAACCGTGTAACCGCTTACATTCAAGGTAGGCGGCTACACGGAGGACAGACAGGAGTTGCGCGGATGCAACCCGCCGAGAGGGGAGGCCCGGAAACGGACCGGGCGAGGATCAGCCCTCCAGGGTTAGCACGATCTTGCCGCAGTGGGTGCCGCCGGCCATGCGCCGATGGGCTTCGGGCGCCTCGGCGAACGGAAGCACCCGGTCCAGAACGGGCCGCAACGCGCCCTGGTCGAACAGCGGCAGCACGATGGACTCGAATTCCCGCGCCAGACTGATTCGACGCTCAAGGGGAAGACTGCGCATGGTCATGGCCTGCAGCCGCAGTCGCCGCATCAGCACGCGCCCCAGGTCGATATTCGCCTGCCGGCCCGCCATCAGGCCCACGAGCACGAGCGTTCCCTCCTCACGGAGCGCCGCCAGCCCGTCGGCCACACCGTCGCCGCCCACGAAGTCCACGACGACGGCGGCACCGGAACGGTCCCCGGCGGCCTTCACCGCGTCGCGAAGACTGCCCTCACCTTCCACGCAGCTGTGGTCGAGCCCGATGTCGGCAACGCGCTGCAGCCGCTCCGCCGACCGGCTGGTGCCCAGGGAACGTGCCCCCAGGGCGGCAATGAGCTGAACCGCGGCGAGCCCGACTCCGGAGGTGGCCCCGCGAACGACGCACAGTTCGTTCCGCCGAAGCCCGCCCTCCAGGAATACGGCCCGGTACGCGGTGAGAAACGCCTCGGGAATAGCGCCGGCGTCAGTCAGATCCATACCGGAAGGAACCGCCACTGTCTCGCGCGCGTTCACCACCACGTTCTGCGCATAGCCTCCCCCGGCGACGATGCCCATCACACGGTCGCCGGGTTTGCGCAGCGTCACGCGCGACCCAACACTCTCCACAACACCGGCATATTCCAGGCCCGGCAGGTACGGATCGAAGCCCGGCGGCGGCGGATAAAAACCCTGTCGCTGCAGCAGGTCGGCTCGATTCACGCCCGCCGCGGCAACACGCACCACCACGTCGTCGGCGCCCGGCCGCGGTGCTTCCATTTCCACGAGGTCCAACACCTCGGGGTCACCGAACTCTCTGATTCGCCATCCTTTCACCTTCGCATTCCTCCTTACCGCACCCATGCTTTCGGAAACAGACTCTCGACGATCGGTTCGCCGACGGCGGATCGCCGCAACCGACCGATACCCAGGCAGTAGCCACGACGATAGACGAGAACATAGCCGTTGCCAGTCACGTCCTTCAGGCAATCTTCGGCCACGCGAAATTCCCGGCGGCGGACGAAGGCCACAGCCTGATCGGCGTCCAGCGCGACCCGGTTGCAGCGTGCCCCGGCCGCGAAGACCATGGCCGCCGCCGTGGTCAATTTGGACGGCTTCACCTTGACGCCCACGGCGGGCAATCCCGTGGCCTCGGTGGCGAGTGTTTCCGGGAGCGTGTGGTCCTGACTGACCAGGTTCTGGTACTTGCCCCGCGGTGCGGTGGCGATCAATCCCTCCAGATCCCCGGCTTCCAGCCCGAAGCGGGCAATCGTCTCGACGACGATATCCGTCTCCGCCGGCTCCAGCGGCACCGGCGTCGGCCGCGGCTGGTCTCCGTCGAGCTTTTCGATCACCGCGACAAAAAAACCGCCGGTGTCGTTCTCGTGCGGCCATACGCGCAGGCAATGGCCCATATCCGGATGAAACCGCTCGCCGCCCCATCCCTCCAGCCCCCGCGACGCCGGGAAACCGCTGATCGCGGCCGGGCGCAGACTCAGGCAGTCGCCGTACTCCTTCAGCACGGCATTCACCACCGATTCATTCTCCTCCGGCGCAAACGTGCAGGTCGAATAGACGATCCGACCACCGGCTCGACACAGCTGGACTGCGCGCCGCAACAGACGCAACTGACGCCGAACCATCTCCGCCCGCGCACCCGGGTGCGATCCGTAGGCGACGACACTTTCCCTCGGCACGCTGGCCTTGCGCCAGGTCCCCTCACAGGTGCAGGGGGCGTCCACCAGCACCCGGTCAAAGGCCCCGGCGCGGTACGGATAGTCCTCACCCGGACGGCGTGTAATGCTGACATTGACAAGCCCCAGCCGCCGAACCACCTGCCGGATCGCACTCAGCCGCCCGCGCTGCACATCGTTGGCCACCACGGTGCCGGAGTTGCGCATCGCCACGGCGATCTGTGCAGTCTTGTTTCCGGGAGCGGCGCACAGATCAAGTACCCGCTCGCCCGGCTGTGGGTTCAGCAACGCCACCGGCAGCATGGACACCTCTTCCTGGGACTGGTAAAGGCCGGCGAACAGCCCCCAGTGGCCGCCGGGCATGAAATCCGCCGGCAACCGAAGCGCCCGGGGATTCCACGCGATGGGCTCGGCCGCAACGCCGTCGGCCGCCAGCAACTCCACCAGCGACTGACGGTCCAAACGCAACGGATTGGCCCACAGCGTGGTCGGCAACGGGCGGCGCAGGGACTCGACAAACGCGTCCCAGTCCGCAACGATTGGGCGGTATCGGGAGAACACGGCGTTGCCGTCCCGGCTGGGTTCCATCGGATTCATTGCTTTACTGGGCCCCATGGGCGAATGGACTCGAACGCGGCGGCACGACCCCTGCGAAGCGTACGCACCCGGGCCGCCCCGGCGCGCCACGGACGGAAACGACGACGCCATGAAAGCGGTCAACTATCCCGCCCTCATCGATCTGGAAGCCTCCGGCCTGCACGCCGACAGCTTTCCCATCCAGGTGGCCTGGGCCATGCCCGACGGCACCCTGGCGGAGCACCTCATCCGCCCGGAACCGGACTGGCAGGCATGGGACGACACCGCGGAGGCGCTTCACGGTATCACGCCGGAGACGCTGGAGCGCGACGGCGAACCGGCGGCGGTGGTGGCGGCGGCTCTGAACCACAGCTTGCGGGGACACATGGTCTTCAGCGACGCGCCCGCCTACGACCGCTTCTGGCTGGATGTGCTCTTCGCCGCCGCCGGCAGGGAACGTGAATTCCGGCTCGGCGACTACTGGCGGCTGATCGCGGGCACGGGCCTGGGACGCCGCCCGGAGGCCCTCGCAGAGCTTGAGGCCCGCGCCTGGCGCGAGGTGGGAGCGCCCCGCCATCAGGCGGGCAACGACGTCCGCTACCTGCGCGTTCTCTTCCGCCTGGCGAGCCACCTTTGACGTTGCGAAAACCGCCGTCTCAGATCACGCCACGCCGCCGCATCGCCGCCAGCGTGTCCGCGTCGATGCCCAACTCGTCCCGGAGAACGGCCTCCGTATCCGCGCCGAGCGTGGGCGGCGGCGCAGTGGCGGTTGTCTGCGCGGCGGACATGCGGATCGGGCACCGCACCAGATCCACCGGACCGCCCTCCGGATGTTCCATGGTCACCGCCGCACCGCGGTGGCGGACCTGGGGATCCTGGAACACGCGATCCACGGTATTGATCGGCCCGCCGGGCACGCCGGCGCGCTGCAGTGCGGCCACCCACTCGTCGGTGGAACGCTGGCGCAGCCGCTCGGCAATCCGCGGCACCAGTGCCTCCCGGTTCGCTACCCGCGCCGCGTTGGTGGCGTAGTCCGGATCGTCGGCAAGACCGTCCAGGCCG
>JASFMS010000270.1:0-4284 GCA_050117435.1 Ectothiorhodospiraceae bacterium
AAGATCGTTCGTCGTTGAACCCGTTGGTGACCACGATGACTAATTTCTGCTTCTCAGCCATGACTGAATCCCTTCGGTATTTGGTGACTAAGAGACGAAACGACGTGGGTTCCGCTGCACCTCGCGCGGCTCTGAAAGGATTGGAAGTATAGGCTCAGGGATTGGCACCTTCCCCGGCACGCGCCTACCGGTCGTCAGTTCGCCGGCCCGGTCGTCTACTCGCGGCCAGCTACGACCAAGTTCGTCCGGGACGTCCGGAAACCGGAGCGGCTCATGCAGGGCCCAAGCAGCAAATTGTCAAATTGTGGACACCCACCTCCCGACTGACGGTCACGCCCTCCGCACTCTAGGCTCCACGTGCACATGGGCAGATATACAGAAAGGAGCGCTGCATGCCCCGACCACGCCACGCACAGATCAGCCTTGAGGCCACCCCCTACTACCAGTGTGTCTCCCGCTGCGTGCGCCGCGCCCTCATCTGCGGTGTGGACCGCCTACGAGTGCTTGCCGAGACCTTCGCCATCGACAGCTGCGCCTATGCGGTGATGTCGAACCATTTCCACCTGGTCACGCGCATCAACGCTGAGGAAGCGCAGCAGTGGTCCGAGCGCGAGCTCATCCGGCGGTGGGCGCGCCTGTACGCGGTGCCCGTGCTCGTCGCACGCTATGGTGGCGGACTGACGGAGAGTCCCCCTGAGGCAAAAGCGGTCCAGGCCGCAATTCCCCCGAGACCATCTCCAACCAGCGGATCCGCCCAGAAACTGCCCAAAATGGGCCTGCCCCTGTAACCCCCGCCAACTTCCAAAAAACGCCACATCCGACCGCCATCAACAAGGCAGAATGCTACCTCGATCAGCTCTTGGGTGTCCTGGTTACCACGGCCCGTGCCAGACGGGGGCTGCCGGGGAGCGCCCCGACCTGTCGTGCCTGGGTTTTCGTCGTCATCGTGGATTCACCGTTGAGTCTGTGTACATGGCGCGACCGCAACGCGCTTGCAGTCTCCAAATGTTCAACGGTGGGGAAAGGTTCCCGACAGGCTTACCGGCTGCATCGCAACGGGAGGAGAGTGGTCACTCGAGCCCGGCTAAGGCACCGCGTCGTTCGACAAGGAACCCGTGGAGGTGGTCCAGCAGGGCCCGAATTCTTGGAACACGCCTCAGGTCGCGGTGCGTGAGCAGCCAGAGTCCAACCGAAACCGCAGGGAGCGGGTCGGTGACCCGATCCAGCTCCTCGGCGGCGTCGCCGAGGAAACAGGGCAGCACCGCCAGGCCGACGCCTCCCCGCGCGGCGGCGAGCATACCCAGTACGCTGTTGCATCTCAGGACCGGCTGGACACGGGGCAGCTCCCGACGTAACCAGCGCGCCGCCCCCAGGTGCGCCAGACTGTCGTCCGGCGTGATCCAGTCGTGCCCTTCCAGGCGATCCAACGACGGAGCCTGGGCCAGGTATGCGCCGGATGCGTAGACGGCGCCGGCAATGTCCGCTGCCCGGCGCCCGACCAGGTTTTCCGGCGGCGTTGCGGTAGGCCGCAGAGCAACGTCCGCGTCACGCCTGCTGAGGCTGAGGAACGGGTTTCCGGTCACGACCTCCAGACGTATGCCGGGATACTGGCGCCGAAAGCCCGCCAACGCAGTGCCCAAAACCCCTTCGAGCAAGGTGTCGGTGGTGGTCAGGCGCACGGTGCCCGTGGGGCGCGTGTCCCGCCCGGCCAGACGGCGCTCCAGATCCTCGAACTCCACCGCCAACCGCTCGGCGGCCTCAAGGGCTTCCTCCCCGGCAGGGGTAGTGCTGAAACCTTCCGCATGCCGCTCGAAAAACCGCACCCCGAGTCTTTCCTCGATCCGGTTCAGGCGGCGCAGAACCGTCGATGGATGAACTCCGATGGCCGCGCCGGCCGCGGCAAGCGTCCCACCCTCTCCGACGGCGCGTATGTAGCGCAGATCGTCCCAGTCCATAGCCATTGCAAATTCGCAATTCTCAAATGAAATTATGCCTATTCTCGTTGCATAAAAACATGGGTAACGTCGTCCCTGTCATCCATCGGCAACCAGAGGACCAAGCCATGATTGACGACGATCTCGCACCCTACGCCGCTTCTGTTCTCCGCGTCGCGCTGGGGCTCATGTTTCTTGCCCACAGCATCGGCCTGAAGCTCTTCGTCTTCGGTCTCCCCGGGACGGCCCAGTATTTTGCGTCGCTGGGTCTTCCCTGGTGGCTCGGGTACGCGGTTTTTTCCGCCGAGGCCGTCGGCGGCCTTCTGCTGGTGCTGGGCATTCAGGCGCGCTGGGCGGCCCTCGCGCTGCTGCCCGTCGTCGCCGGCGCCACGTGGGTCCATTCAGGCAACGGCTGGATGTTCGCCAATGAGGGCGGCGGCTGGGAGTATCCCCTCTATCTCACTGTCTTGAGCGCGGCGCAATTCCTGCTGGGCGACGGCCGTTTCGCCATGGTCCCCTCGCGACGCACGAACGTCCTTCAGCGCCGGGGCTCGGGCCTCACCGCAGCCTGAACCCGGCCGCACAGTCCTCTCCACTCATGCAACGGGCCCGCAGCGCGGGCCCTGAGCTGCGCAAAAAGGAGCACAAGGCGATGTCCGAGTTCGAGCCGGTACTCATCAGCCACCACCTTTGCCCGTATGTACAACGCGCCGTGATCGCGCTGACCGAGAAAAACATTCGGCACCGGCGGATTTATGTCGATCTCTCCCGCAAACCCGACTGGTTTCGACGCATCTCGCCTCTGGGCAAAGTCCCCCTGCTCAGAGTCGGAGAGACCGTCCTCTTCGAATCCGCCGTCATCTGCGAATACCTGGACGAGACCACGCCGGGTTCGCTGCACCCGGCGCAGCCCGTGGCGCGCGCGCACCACCGCGCCTGGATAGAACTGGCCTCGGCGACGCTCAACGCCATTGCCGCACTCTACAACGCACCCGACGCCGTTGAATTCGACCGCAGATGCGAAGCCCTGCGGGAACGCTTCCGGTGGCTGGAGCGACAGGTCTCCGCCACTCCCTTCTTTGCCGGTCAGCGGTTCCAGATGGTGGACGCAGCCTGGGCGCCGGTCTTCCGGTATCTCGACACCTTCGACCGCATCGGCGACTTCGACCTGATCCAGGGCTTGGAAAACGTCCAGCGGTATCGACGTGCCCTGGCGCGGCGAGCGTCGGTGCAATCAGCGGTGTCCGAAGATTACCCCGAACGCCTGCGGGCGTTTCTAGCCCGTCGAAACAGCCACATGGCGGCCATGCTGGCCGAGGAGGCTTAGCCGATGTCCCGCATACGCGCACTCATCAACGGTCACTGGCACGAGGCTCTGGACCGGCACGGCCCCCGCGCGGAGCAGCTGCGCCGCCAACCGAGTATCTATCGGGAGTGGATAACGGCGGACGGCCGCCCCGGGCCGGCGGGTCAGCCGGCGCAACTCGCGGAGCCCGGCCGGTATCATCTGTACGTCTCCTACGCCTGTCCCTGGGCCCACAGGACATTGCTTTACCGGCGACTCAAGCGTCTGGAAGGCGTCGTCACCGTTTCGGTGCTCCATCCCCGAATGGCGGGACCACGGTCATGGACTTTCGGGGAAACGCCACTAAGTACCCGCGACCATCTCCATGGCAGCGAACACCTCTACGAGGTCTACCAGCGCGGCGATCCCAAGGCGACCACCGTGGTGACCGTGCCCATGCTCTGGGACCGAGAGACTGACACCATCGTCAACCGGGAGTCGGCGGACATCATCCGCATTCTCGATTGCGCCTTCGACCGCTGGGGTGATGCGTCCGTCCACTTCCGGCCAGCGACTCTCGAAGCGGAGATCAAGCGCATGAATGCGTTCATTCTGCCCCGGGTATCGGCGGCGGTTTACCGCGTGGGATTCGCCCGGGGACAGGCGCGGTACGATCGGGAGGAGGCGCGGTTGTTCGCCGCCCTCGATGCCTTGGAAAAACACCTTTCGGGCCGCCGGTACCTGCTTGGATCGCGCATCACTGAGCCGGACTGGCACCTGTTCTGCACGCTGATACGGTTCGACGCAGCGTACCATCGGGCGCTGAACTGCAGCCGTCGGCGGATCGTGGACTATCCCGCGCTGGCCGGCCACACCAGGCGGCTTCTGCAGCATCCCGGCGTCGCGGAAACCGTCGACATGAACGCGATACGCCTTCACTACTTTGACGACCACGCGGAGATTGACAGAACCATCGTGCCGGCACCCACCGAGGGCGACCTTCCGGTCCCTCGCGAGGCAATCGCGGTGGACGCAGGAGCGAAGTGAAGAGGCCTGGCGCAGGTC
>JASFMS010000271.1:0-4265 GCA_050117435.1 Ectothiorhodospiraceae bacterium
AGTTGGCGGAGCTCTCCGCGGCGGCCGCGGAAGCGGGCAATCATGAACTGGCGTTCGCGCTGGAACGCGCGAACCGCAATGTGGCCATCATGCTGACCAGCATGCAGCGCTACATCGGCAAGCCCAGCCGCAGTCGTGCGGTGGGCATACAGAGTGCGCGGCGGGACGCCCAGAATGCGATCAAGGCGGCGGCGGAGATGGCCTCGGACACATCGATGAAGGAGGGCATCGATGCGGCTCTGAAGCATGTCAAATCCTACCGGTTGAGTGGTGCACGGCTGGTCATGACGCTGAATTCCCTGGTGGCCGCCAAACGCGGTCAGATGGACAGCCGGGGCCCGCAGATGCAGAAGGTGGCGCTGGAGCTGCAGGACGGCGTATTCGGTGCGCTCTCGGAGATGGCGGATCGAACCCATGACAAGACCGGCCGCATAATCACGCTTACCGGCGGTCTTGCTGTCGCGGCGCTGGTTCTGGGGCTGGTAATCGCAATTCTGGTAACCCGGGCCGTAGTGCGGCCGGTCAAGCGCGGGCATCGGGAGATCGTCGCACTTCTCGAGTCCATCGAAGCCGGCAACGCCGATCTCAACACGCGGCTTACCCCGGGGCCGAAGGACGAAATCGGCAACTTCATAGCCGGTGTCAACCGCTTTCTCGGCACCCTTCAGCAGGTGATTACGTCCATCGCCGGTGAGTCCGACCACCTGGCGGGATCGGCGGACAGGCTCGCGGGGATCACGCGGCGCACGGAAGAGGGCGCGGACGCCCAGCGCCGGGAGATGGAGCAGGTCGCCACCGCCATGAACGAAATGGCGGCGACGGCGCAGGAAATCGCCAAGAACACCTCCGAGGCGGCGACGGCGGCGGGCGAGTCCAGCAAGGCCACCGAGGAGGGTCGCAAGGTGGTCCACGAGACGGTGGACGCCATCGACGGTCTCGCGCAGGAAGTGGAGCACGGAGCCAACTCCGTGGTCGAGCTGCGCAATGAGTCCGACTCCATCGGCACGGTGCTGGATGTGATACGCGAAGTCGCCGAGCAGACCAACCTGCTGGCGCTCAATGCCGCCATCGAGGCCGCCCGGGCCGGCGAGCACGGCCGTGGGTTCGCCGTTGTGGCGGACGAGGTGCGAACCCTCGCCAAACGGGTTCAGGATTCCACGGGTCAGATCCAGGAAATCATCGAACGCCTTCAGAACAGTGCCGAGGCTGCCGCCAAGAATATGAACACCAGCCGGGAAACCGCCCAGAAAACCGTGGAAAAGGCGGCTCGGGCGGGCGATGCGCTGTCCAGCATCGCCGAGAGCGTAAACCGGATAAATGACATGAATTCGCAGGTGGCCGGGGCGGCGGAAGAGCAGACGGCCACTTCGGAGAGCATCAATCAGAGTGTCGTTCGTGCCAGCGACGCGGGTGAGGAAACGAGCCGTGCCGTGCGGGAGGTCAATCAGGCCACCAGCGAGCTTACGGAGATGGGGCAGCGCCTCCGGGAACTGGTGGGGCGCTTTCACGGCTGATTGGGCGCTCTCGGTAGCGATTCAATTGAAGGGGGTGGATTGTCGATGTCGAAGATGATGGCCAATGTGGACCAGCGGACTCAGCTGGCCGGACGCAACCGATTCGAGATGCTGCTGTTCTACATGGGCGGACATCGACGCTTCGGGATCAACGTCTTCAAGGTCCGTGAGGTCATTCCGGCCCCGAGGATCACCCAGATGCCACACGCTCACATTTCGGTGCGTGGAATTGCGCATATACGGGGGCAGACAATCCCCATGATCGACCTTTGCCACGCCACCTCCGGGCGTCCGCTTCCGGCGGACAAGGCGGCTTCGGTCATCGTCACCGAGTACAACCGCAAAACGCAGGGTTTCCTGGTAGAGGGGGTGGATCGGATCATCAACGTCAATTGGAAGGACGTGATGCCGCCACCGGACCGCATCGCGAATCGCGCGTATCTGACGGCGGTAACCGAGGTGGACAAGGAGCTGGTCCAGATACTGGACGTGGAGAAGGTTCTGGCAGAGATCACTGCGACGATCGACCCGAACGTCGAACAGGTGCAGGTGGTGAGCGATCGCAAACGCAATCACCTGCTCGTGGTCGACGACTCCATGGTGGCTCGCAACCAGATCAAGCGCTCACTGGAACCGGAGGGGTGGGAGGTTTCCACGGCGAAGAACGGCGAAGAGGCGCTGTCGCTGCTTGAGCAGTGGGCCGACGATCCGACGTCTCCGCTGTCACGTACGGCGGTTGTGATCTCGGACATCGAAATGCCGCGTATGGACGGCTACACGCTGACGACGGCGATTCGCGGTGACGACCGCTTGAAAGACCTCCGCGTGCTGCTTCACACCTCGCTTTCCGGCGTGTTCAATCGGGGGATGGTGGCAAAAGTCGGTGCGGACGACTTCCTGGCGAAGTTCGATGCGGAGGAGCTGACCGGAAAGGTTCGTGAGATCGTCGAGGCGGAGGAGGCGGCGTAGTGCGGATGGCAGGCGCGGCCTCGATCCGGCGCTCGGGGCCACCTGCGGTGGCTCCGCGGGCCGCCGGTGTCTTGCCGTAGCCGGATAGCCGGGGTGCGCTCAGAAACGGTAGCGGAATCCCGCAGAGAACATGGGCGTGTAGCGGAAGCTCTCGAAGGTTTCGCTCAGGCGCGTATCTTCTCGCAACTGCTGTACGGACGTGCTGTCGGTGGAGTCGCCGGACGAATTGCGCGTCGGCACGCTCTGGAACATCACGCCCAGATCCAACTGCAGGCCGAACCGGCCCTCGGCGCCGAAGTCGTTGTCCCAGCCGAATCCCAGGTAGGGCGTTAGAGGGTTGGCTGCTCCGGGTTTTCCGTCGGCGCCAGCGCCGGCGACTGTGCCGTAGGAGGTGTAGCGGGACCCGGTAAGCCATCGGTCGTCCAGCGACGACCAGCCCAGAGATCCGTAGAGGGCGCCGCCGGTCAGTCGCAGGCCGGAATTCGTCGGCGGCCGCCAGTCGATCAACGCCGAGGCGCCCAGGCCCGACGCATCGTCAAGCGGCATTGCATAATCGGAATTCGACGTCTGATGGTCTTGGGAGAGCTGGTTGATCCCGAAACGTATGTCCAGCTGTTCCGTGAGCTTGCTGGAAAGCTCCAGCTGAGGGCGCATGGGCGAGTGCCACCCGACGCGGTCCTCTGCCCGGCTAATACCAGGTAAGGCGAGCGCCAGAACTCCCCCCAAAATCAGTGCCCGGCTGATTCGTGACATCGTCGGCTCGACCAATCAAAGAATTTCCTGCCTCGGGTACAATTATGAGCCAGGGACACGGGAGAGGGTAGACCGTACATCGGAAATGCCCACCCTTTCACACTATTCGGGGTGTGGGGGCTGCGAATCGAGAGCCGTAAGGCCGCTTTCGAAGCCGTCCCCGTCGTATAATGCGGGCACTGACAGATTCCGGATACCTGATGGATATCGTCGCCGAACGAGAATGGATCGTAGCCCGGTTCGCGGAGGTTCGGGCACCAGAGCGCAACCTTGATGCGGGCGCCGAAGCGCTCATCCCGGCGGCTGTTCTCGTGCCCATCGTGGAACGGGAATTCGGTCTCAACGTCATACTGACGCGCCGTACGGCGCACCTGCGCGATCACGCGGGGCAGATCAGCTTCCCCGGTGGGCGGATCGAAACGTCCGACCGCAGTTCAACGGACGCGGCCCTGCGGGAGGCGCAAGAGGAGATCGGGCTCGCCCCGGACCGGGTCGAACTGCTGGGACGTCTGCCGATGTATCGCACGGGCACCGGATTCCTGGTTCATCCGGTGGTCGGACTGGTGGATTCCCGCGCCTCCCTGAGGCCGGACCCCTTCGAGGTGGACGAGATATTCGAGGTCCCCCTTGACTTCGTTCTCGATCCGGCGAATCACATGCATCACAACGTGGAACACGACGGTCGTCATTATCGTCTCTACGCCATCCCCTACGGCGAGTACTACATCTGGGGTGCCACAGCGGGAATCCTGCGCGACCTCTATCAGATGCTGTCGCAGGCGGCATCGGCAACTGGCGGACTCTAGGGAAACGCTGAACAATTCGCGCGAGCCATTGACCGCTGAACGCTGTGCTCGCTTTGACTGGAGTCGGCTCTGTTCCATACGAGTACTGCGTCAAGTGGTCAACGGCCGCACAGCATGCTCGCAGACAAGGCGCGCTGCGCAGCGCGGTGGGTACAGTCAAGCAGCGCAACACCGGCTGCGAGCATGCTGTGCGGCCCATTGACCATCGGCCGCCGAACTCGGA
>JASFMS010000272.1:0-4264 GCA_050117435.1 Ectothiorhodospiraceae bacterium
CCGAGTCCCACGACGCGCTCGGTCGCATGGAATTGATCCCATCCGATTCATCCGTGTTCATCTGTGGCTGAGAGTACGCGCCCTTGTCGATCCGGGATAAGGCCCTTCACGCGCGATCCCGCTTGCCGGCGCCGATCTTGCCTTCTTTTCCGGCGATGAGATTGGCGATGTTGCTGCGGTGGCGCCAGTAGGTGATCACCGTCATGGCGGCCATGGCAACCACCAGAGGCTGGCTGCCCGTGGCCCACCAGACGTAGGCCGGCGCGAGAAGAAATGCCACCAGCGCCGAGAGCGAGGAAATCCGGGAGATTGCGGCGACGAGCAGCCACGTGCCCACGGCAAGCAGCAGCGTCACCCAGGACCAGCCCAGCATCACGCCCAGCCCCGTGGCGACGCCTTTGCCGCCTTTGAAGCCGAAGAACACCGGGTAGAGGTGGCCGAGGAAAGCCGCCAGGCCCACCGCCGCCAGCACCGACGGATCGCTCACGAACAGGCGGGCGATGAGAAGGGGCAGCGTTCCCTTGAGGAAGTCCCCCGCCAGTGTGATTGCACCCGCCTTCTTCCCCCCGTAGCGCAGCACGTTGGTGGCGCCCGGGTTGCCGGAGCCTTCGCCCCGTGGGTCCGGAAGGCGCATGAGCCGGCAGACGATAATCGCCGAAGAGACCGATCCGAACAGATAGCTGACGGCGATGAGCAAGAGGTTCAGTAGCATGCGGTGTATTCCAATGGGTACGCCACCCGGGGTCAAGCGTGCATGGCGCATGATTGTTGTCCGGCGGGCGCGGCCCGTACCCCTGCGCCTTGTCCCTCCACGGTCGGGCGGCGCAGAATGCACGGCTATCGATAAAAACCCGGCGCTTCTGGTGGCCGAACCGCCAGAGACGACCGCGCCGCCCCTGGAGCGCGCAACCCGAATGGATACCGTATTTCTCAAAGGCGTCCGCGTCGAGGCCGTGATCGGCGTTCACGAATGGGAACGGGCCCGCAGCCGGCCCCTTCTGGTGGACCTGGAAATGGCCGCGGACGCCGCCGCGGCCGCCGCCAGCGATTCCATTGACGACGCGCTGGACTACGACGCCATTGCAACCAAACTGCGGTCATTGGCCGAAGCCACCCGGTTTCAGCTCATCGAGACGCTGGCGGATCACCTGGCCGCTGCGGTGCGCGAGGAATTCGCCGTGCCGTGGCTGCGCCTCACCGTTCACAAGCCGGGGGCCGTGCGTGGTGTCCATGATCTGGGCGTGACCATCGAGCGGGGCGAGCGGACGTGACACGGGCCTACATCAGTATCGGCAGCAACATTGACCGCGAGTCGAACATTCGTTCCGGTATCCGCACCCTCCGTGAGCGTCACGGCGAGCTGGTCATATCGCCGATATACGACAACCCGGCGGTCGGCTTTGAGGGCGGGCGGTTCTACAATCTGGTAGTAGGACTGGATACCGACGTGGAGGCGGGGCCACTGGCCGCGGAACTTCGAGAGATCGAGCGCGATCACGGTCGCCGACCGGGAATACCGAAATATTCCTCACGTACACTGGACCTGGATTTGCTGACCTGGGGCGAGCGCGTGTTCCAGAGCGAGGGGCTGAAACTGCCGCGACCGGAGATCCTCCGTTTCGCTTTCGTACTGCGACCGCTGGCGGACATCGCCGGAAACACGCGCCATCCTCTGGACGGGCGGACCTTCTCGGAAATCTGGGCTGCCTTCGACGATTCCGGGGAGTCGCTGACTCCGGTGAGCGTTGACCTCGATTGAGCCTATGAGCAACGGAACCCATACGATTCCCCAGGACTTCCCACCGCCGGAACCGGAAGCCGCCGCGCACAGCGAACGGCTAGCCGCCCGGATCAAGGCGGCCATCGAGCGCGCCGGCGGGCGCATCCCCTTCGACCGGTACATGCAGCTTGCCCTCTACGAGCCGGGCCTCGGCTACTACAGCGCCGGGCAGCCGCGCTTCGGACCCGGCGGCGACTTCATCACCGCACCGCTGGTCTCCACGCTGTACTCCCGGACCCTGGCACGGCAGACCGCGGAGGTACTGGATGACCTGGGCGGCGGCGCGGTGATCGAGTTCGGAGCCGGCACCGGCCGCATGGCCGCCGATGTGCTCGCCGAGCTCATCGCACTGGACCGGCTTCCCGCCGCGTACTACATCATCGAGGTCAGTGCCGCACTGCGCCAGGAACAGCAACGTACGCTGGAGCACATCGCCCCGGAGGCGCTGGAACGCGTCGCCTGGCTGGACCAGCTGCCGGAACGGCCGATGCGTGGGGTCGTGCTCGCCAACGAGGTCCTCGACGCGCTGCCGGTGAAGCGCTTCCAGAAGGCCAGCGACTGTCTGCTCGAAGTCATGGTGACCCGCGGAAACGACGGCTTCGAGTGGTCCGCCGCGCCGGCCGACGACACGCTGCGCCAGGCCATTTCCGCCATCGAAGCGGACGTGGGGGAACCCCTGGCCGCCGGCTATACCTCGGAATGGTGTCCCGGCCTCGCGCCGTGGATGCGGAGCCTGGCGGGAATTCTGGAGGCGGGCGCCGCCCTTCTCATCGACTACGGCTACCCGCGCCGGGAGTACTACCATCCGCAGCGGCACATGGGCACGATGATGTGCCACTATCGCCACCGCGCCCACGGCGATCCGCTGGTCCTCCCCGGGCTGCAGGATATCACCGCCTACGTCGATTTTTCGGCCGCCGCCGCAGCCGGCCGCGAAGCCGGCCTGGAACTGCTCGGCTTCGCCACCCAGGCCCACTTTCTCATGGGCGCCGGCCTGCCCGAGCTGATCGAGGAGGCACACGCCGGCGATCCCGACGCCGCGGTGACCCTGACTCAGGAGGCCAAGACGCTGATCTTTCCCGGCGAGATGGGGGAGCGTTTCAAGGTTCTCGGGATGGGGCGCGGCCTGAGCGAACCACTGGGCGGATTCGCGCTGTTCGATCACCGGGGCCGGCTGGGCGCTGGCTGACTCGGGAGACGCCGACAATTCCCGCGCCCAAGTGGCAGAGCGTGGGCACATGATACACTCCAACCGTTCAAAGGACTGCCGGGCGGGCGCTCAGCAAAACACACATGGCGAGTGGAGACGACAAACCCACCGTGCTGGTCGCGGACGATCACCGCTTCTCTCGAACGGTGCTCACGCGAATACTTCACGCGGCGGGCTACCGGGTGGAAGTGGCTGAGGACGGCATCGAGGCCCTCGAGTACGTCCGTGAACGCGAACCGGACGCCTTCATCCTGGATGCCGAGATGCCCCGCATGGACGGCATTGAGCTTTGCTGGCGGCTTCGCGAGGACCCTCGTTTCCGCTCCATCCCCATACTGATCTCCACCGCCAATGAGGACCGCTACCTGCTCCGCTCCGCGTTTACGGCCGGCTGCGACGATTTCCTGGTCAAGCCGCTGGAGCCTCTGGTCGTGGTAGCGCGCCTGGGTGGGCTGATCAAGAAATCGGACTACTACAAACAGCTGGAGCGAATCCGCTCCGAGCTGGCCCGCTACGTCTCGCCCCGCATCCGCACCCTCATCGAGCGACACATCGGCGAAGAGGCCGATCCGCCGCCGCCGACCCCGAGCGAGGTGTGCATCCTCTTCTCGGACATCCGCGGCTTTACGGCGCTATCTCGAAATATCGAGCCCCGGGCGCTCTTCGGCGCCGTGAGTGAGCACCTGGGAGCGCAGGTTGAGTCCGTCTACCGCCGGGGCGGTTACGTGGACAAATTCGGCGGCGATGGCCTGATGGCGATCTTCGACGGTGAGGGGATGGCCGTGAATGCCTGCCGCTGTGCGCTGGAGATGATGGACAGGGTGGAGGACCTGGGCGGACCGACCGTGGGCGAGCCGGTACCCATGGGAATCGGCATCCACTACGGTCCCGTGGTCATCGGCAACATCGGCACCGGCGAACATCTCGACTACACCGCCATCGGCGACACCGTGAACGTGGCGGCCCGACTGTGCGGTCACGCGGACCCCATGAAAATCGTCGTCTCCGACGCGGTCAGGCACCTCGCCAGCAAGGCCGAGGGCCTGGATTTCGACCAGGGACACCAGGCACTGATCCGTGGCGTGGAAGAACCGCTAATGCTGTATCATCTCGCGCGCCGCGTAGCGGCAGGAACTTCCCCGAAGACACGGCGCTCCAAGCGTGGAAGCGAGAAAAACCGCCGTTAGAGACGCAGAAAAGGAACCCGGATGGACTGGTCCCACGCCTTCTGGCTCGCCCTGGTTCAGGGCCTCACCGAATTCCTTCCCATCTCC
>JASFMS010000273.1:0-4262 GCA_050117435.1 Ectothiorhodospiraceae bacterium
CGGGCGTGTTTCCCGGTCTGTTGCTGGCGGCGCTGTTCGTCGGCTACATCCTGATCCGCTGCCGGATGAATCCGGAGCTGGGACCGGTCCTGCCCAAGGAGGAACGCAAGCAGATCAGTTTCGGCGAAAAGCTGCGGCTGCTGCGCGCCGGAGTCCTTCCCCTGGGCATCATCTTTGCCATGACCGGCCTGTTCTTCATGGGCATCACCAGCCTCGTGGAAAGCTCGGCGGTGGGCGCCGCGGCGGCCATGCTGGCGACCATCCTCAAGGGCCGCCTCACCCGCGAGGTACTGGAGAACAGCGTGCGCAAGACCATCAGCGTGAGCTGCATGTTCATGTGGATCATCCTGGCGGCGCTGGCCTTCGGCGCGGTGTTCGACGGCCTCGGTGCCGGCGATGCCCTGCAGACGCTGTTCATCAAGCAGTGGGATCTCAGCCCCTGGGTCGTGCTCATCATGATGCAGCTGTCCTTCATCGTCCTGGGGACCTTCCTGGACGACACGGCCATGCTGGTCATCGTGGCGCCGCTGTACGTTCCGCTCATCGACAAGCTGGGCTTCGACCCGATCTGGTTCGGCGTTCTGTACACGGTTACCTGCCAGATCGCCTACATGACGCCGCCCTTCGGCTACAACCTGTTCCTGATGCGGGCAATGGCGCCGCCGGAGGTGTCTCTGGCGGACATCTACCGCTCCATCATCCCCTTCGTGGCGGTGATGGTGTTCGGGCTGGCGCTCATCATGATCTTCCCGCAGATCGCGCTGTGGCTGCCGAGCCTGTACTACGGCAACTGAGCGCGGGGACGGATAACCACGCGGGGCCGGCCTCGCCGCACGGCGCCCGCCGGACAGTAACAGGGGAGCATTCATGCAACCACGCGACGTGAAAACGGCGGAAGACGCACGCGCTCTCATCGAGGAACGCGACGTCGACTACGTGAAGGTCGGGGTCTTCGACGCCGACGGAATCATGCGCGGCAAGTACATGTCACGGGACAAGTTCCTGTCCGCGCTGGAAAAGGGCTTCGGCTTCTGCGACGTGGTGCTGGGCTGGGACTGTCAGGACCAGCAGTACGACAACGTTAACTTCACCGGCTGGCACACCGCCTACCCGGACGCCCTCGTGCGCATCCTGCCGGAGACCTGCCGGGAGATTCCCTTCGAGGACAACCGGCTGCTGTTCCTGGCGGAGTTCGCGGACAAGGCCGAAAGCGTCTGCCCCCGGGCCACGCTCCGGCGCGTGCTCGACCGCGCCCGTGATATGGGCTTCACGGTCAACGCCGCTTTCGAGTACGAGTTCTTCCTGTTCGACGAAACGCCCCACTCCGTGCGGGAGAAGCACTATCGCGACCTGACCAACATCACGCCGGGGTTCTTCGGCTACTCGGTGCTGCGCAATTCGGTGCTCTCCGAGTTCTACGACGACCTGCTGGAGACCTGCACCGCCATGGACATGGCGCTGGAGGGCCTGCACACGGAGACGGGTCCCGGCGTCCTGGAGGCGGCGATCGGTGTCGACGAGGCACTCGCGGCGGCCGACAAGGGGGCGCTGTTCAAGACGTTCACCAAGGTCATGGCCCAGCGCGTGGGCTGGATGGCCTGCTTCATGGCCAAGTGGTCGCCGGACTGGCCCGGCCAGAGCGGCCATATCCACGTCTCGCTGCAGGGCAAGGACGGCCGCTCCGTGTTCCACGACGCCTCGGCGGAGCACAACATGTCCGAGACGATGCGGCACTTCGTCGGCGGCCAGCAGGCGCTGATGCCCGAGCTGCTGGCAATGGTGGCCCCCACCGTCAACTCCTATACGCGCCTGATTCCCGGCTTCTGGGCGCCGACGGAAGCCAGCTGGGGCGTCGAGAACCGGACCTGCGCCCTGCGCGTGATTCCCGGCTCCGAGAAATCCCAGCGTTCCGAATACCGGATCACCGCCGCCGACATCAATCCCTACATCGCCCTGGCCGCCGCGCTGGGCTCCGGGCTGTGGGGCATCGAGCACCGCATCGAGCCCGACGAACCGGTGGTGGGAAACGCCTACGAGCAGAAGTTCCCGAAAGAGCGCGCTCTGCCTCGCACGCTCTTTGAGGCGGCGACCCGGCTCCGGGATTCCAGGGCCGCCGTGGACCTGTTCGGGCAGGACTTCATCGACCACTATGCCGGAACCCGGGAGTGGGAGGAACGCGAATTCCGCAAGGCCATCACGGACTGGGAGCTCGCGCGTTACTTCGAGATCATCTGACATTCGCGGGACGGCCGGAACCGGCGGAAGATGGCGCCAATAGACGGCCGCCACAGCGCCAAAAGAGCCGGAAGGCGGCGGCCCGTCACGTCCGTTCCCGCCGAGCGGAACCAACGAGGCACAGGCACGGATATGTCCGACAAACTCGAGATCATCAGCCCCATCGACGGCTCGGTGTACGCCGAGCGTCCCCTCGCATCCCGGGAGAATGCACTCGACGCCGTCCGACAGGCGTCGAAGGCACAGCGGGCGTGGCGAAGGACACCTATCTCGGAAAGGCAGGCGGTCCTGTCCAACGCAGTGGACCGTATCCTCGCCGAGCGCGACGACATCGCCCACGAACTGGCCTGGCAGATGGGACGCCCCGTCAGCCAGGGGCCCGGCGAGGTGGGCGGCTTCGAGGAGCGTGCCCGCTACATGATCGATTTAGCGCCGCAGGCTCTTGCCGACATCGACCCGGGCGACAAACCCGGTTTCCGGCGTTTCATCCGCCGGGAACCGGTGGGCGTCGTGTTCACCATCGCGCCCTGGAACTTCCCGTACATGACGGCGGTGAACTCGATCTGGCCGGCGCTGGCGGCCGGCAATGCCGTCATCCTCAAGCACGCCAAACAGACCACGCTTACCGGCGAGCGCCTGGAGCGTGTGCTGGCCGAAGCCGGCCTGCCCGACGGGCTGTTCCGCTCTCTGCCCATGAGCCATGAAACCGCGGCGGCGGTCATGCAGGACGAGGCCGTGCGCCTGGTGTGCTTCACCGGCTCCGTCAATGGTGGCCACGCCGTGCAGAAAGCGCTGGCCAGCGGCAGCGGTTTCGCCGGCGCGGGCCTGGAGCTGGGCGGAAAGGACCCGGCGTACGTGCGCGCCGACGCCGACCCGGCCCATGCAGCGGCCGGACTGGCGGACGGCGCTTTCTTCAACGCCGGCCAGTCCTGCTGCTCCATCGAGCGCATCTACGTCCACGAGGCCGTCTACGATGACTTCGTCGACGCGCTGGTGGCCGAGGCCAGGGGCCTGAAACTCGGCAATCCCCTTGACGCCGGAACGACCCTCGGCCCCATGGTGACGCCCCGGGCCGCGGATTTCGTTCGCGGTCAGATCGCCGACGCCGTCGACCAGGGCGCCCGCGCGCTCGTCGACCCGGCGGACTATCCCGCCGCCGGCGGCGCCTACCTGCCGCCGCAGGTCCTGGTGGACGTGGACCACTCCATGCGCGCCATGACCGAGGAGACCTTCGGGCCGCTGGCCGGCGTCATGAAAGTCTCCTCCGACGACGAGGCCGTAGAACTCATGAACGACAGCGAGTTCGGCCTGACGGCGGCCATCTGGACCGACGACGTGGACGCCGCCGAACAGCTCGGCGAGCGCATCGACACCGGCACCGTCTTCATGAACCGGTGCGACTACCTCGACCCGGCGCTGGCCTGGGCCGGCGTCAAGCACACCGGGCGCGGCTGCACCCTGTCCGTCGTCGGCTACGAGCAGATGACGCGCCCGAAGAGCTTCCACCTGAAATTGCGCACCCCGGAGGAATGATGAACGCGCGCGAATTCGATCCCGCGACCGTGACGGCTGACTGGGGCTTCCCCACCAGCATCCGGGTCGGCCCCGGCCGCCTGGCGGAGCTGCCCGAAATGTGCCGGGAACTGGGCTTTCAACGCCCGCTGCTGGTAACCGATCCGGGCGTTAAGGCGCTGCCCATGATTTCCGAGACCATGGATGCCCTGAACGCCGGGGGCATTGGGGTGGACCTGTTCGCCGACATCCAGGGCAACCCCGTGGGCGCCAACGTGGATGCCGGCGTTGAGGTCTACCGCCGCGGCAGTCACGACAGCGTCATCGCCTTCGGCGGCGGCAGCGCCCTGGATACCGCCAAGGCCGTCGCCCTGATGGCGGGCCAGAGCCGCCCGATCTGGGATTTCGAGGACGTCGGCGACAACTGGAAACGCGCCAACGCGGGCGCCATCGCCCCCTGCATCGCCATACCGACCACCGCCGGCACCGGCTCGGAGGTGGGCCGCGCCTCGGTG
>JASFMS010000274.1:0-4252 GCA_050117435.1 Ectothiorhodospiraceae bacterium
ATCCGGCGCCACCAGCGCTCCGGTGGACGCGCCGCCCACGGGCTCCATGATGAATGCCAGCACCGTTTCGGGCCCCTGGCGCAGGATCTCGTCCTCGAGCATGTTCGCGTAACGTAGGCCGCGCTCCTCGTCGCTGAGATCGTCGCGGTCCAGGTAGCACGTGGGCGCCGGGATCTTCGGCATCTCGTGCATCATGGGCGCGAAAGGCGCGGTCATGGGCGTGTAGCCGGTCAGCGCCAGCGCTCCCAGGGTGGCACCGTGGTAGCTCGGGTATCGCGAGATGACCTTGTAGCGGCTGGCGCGGCCGGTGGCCACGGCATACTGCCTCGCCAGCTTCAGGCAGCTCTCCACCGCCTCCGAGCCGCCGGAGACGAAGAAGACCCGGTCCATCCCCTCCGGCATGCGCGCGGCCACGCGCGCGGCCAGGGTTTCCGCCGGCGCGTTCTCGAAATGCAGGCGGTAGCCGAAAGTGGCCTTCTCCATCTGCTCGCGCATGGCCTGCAGCACGCGCGGGTTGGAGTGGCCGATATTGCTCACCATGGCACCGGAGCAGCCGTCGATGTACCGACGCCCTCCGGCGTCCCACATATAGATGCCCTCGGCACGGTCCAGCAGCGGCCGACGCTGGCGCGACTGGTAGAACAGGTGCGAAGGCGGTCTGCTGTCCTGGGCGGACGAGGTGCTGGCGGTCATTATTCCTCCTCTATGCCGGGGCCGCCGGGTGCGCGGAGGCACCAGCAACGATTCACGGACGGACACGGATCAATGCAGGTTTTTCGAACCGGCGGCGGCAGCACCACCGCCTGCGCCGGCTCGATTGCGCGGGACCCGTGTGTGTTCATTCGCTGCTGTGGCCGTTCAGCAGCACGCAGTCCTCGCCGCGGACGCGCACCTGTACCGGCGCGCCCTCCGGAAACGGCCGACGGTCGATCGGGTTGATCGCCTGCAGATCAATGCCGCCCACGTCCAGGAAGTAGCGGGCAAGCTGTCCCTGGTAGTCGACGGTGCCGACACGGCCGTCCAGCACCGTGTGGCCCTCGCCGGGCTCATGCCGGTCGGCAAGTAGCAGGCGCTCGGCGCGCAGCACCAGCCGCACCGGATCGCCCTCGGACAGCGACTGCCCCTCGCGCGGATGGGCCAGGATCTCGGCGCCGCCGTCGTCGAGGCGCACACGCAGGAACTGCCCGTTGGCTCCGGCAATGCGCCCCTGGAGAATGTTCGAGTGGCCGAGGAAGTCCGCCACGAACTCCGTGGCCGGCTCGTTGTAGACTTCCTCCGGAGAGCCCTCCTGCTCAATGGAACCGTGGTTCATCACCACCACCTTGTCGGACATGGCCAGCGCCTCGGACTGGTCATGGGTGACGAACACAGTGGATATCCCCAACTCGCGCTGAATGCGCTTGAGCTCGACGCGCATCTCCTCGCGCAGATTGGCGTCCAGCGCGGACAGCGGCTCGTCGAGAAGCAGCACGTCCGGCTCGATGACGATGGCGCGAGCCAGAGCAATGCGCTGCTGCTGACCGCCGGAGAGCTGGATGGGCAGGCGGTCCTCCACGTGGGGCAGCCGCACCAGCTCCAGGGCCTCACGCACACGCCGGGTGACCTCGTCCCGCGGCACGTTGCGGTACTTCAGCCCGAAAGCCACGTTGTCGAAAATGCTCTTGTGCGGAAACAGCGCATAGTTCTGGAACACCAGACCCAGATTGCGCTTGTGAATGGGCACGTCGTTGACTCGCCGGCCCTTGACGAGGATGTCGCCCTCGCTCGGGTCCAGCAGGCCGGCGATCATGCGCAGCGTGGTCGTTTTGCCGCAGCCCGACGGCCCCAGAAAGGTCACGAAACTGCCTTCCGGCACATTGAGATTGGCCTTGCGCAGGGCCGTAAACTCGCCGAAGCGCTTGACCACGCCCTGCAGCTCCACCGCGTTCTCGTTATCCGCCATGCTGTTTCATCCCCCGAGCCGGGCGGCGCCCCGCGGGCGCCGCCCTGTCTCCTCTGGTTCGCCGGTTCAGTATCCGCGCTGCACGCGACCGAACTTCTTCGACCATTCACCCTCGTGCTTATTCCAGTACGCGGGATCGAAGAAGTTGAGCGACGACAGCGTTCCCGAGGGATCGAAGGCCGGCAACGTCGGCACCTTGTCACCCAGGTCCACCTTTTTCGGATTGAGCGCCGGCGGGTAGTTCTGCCCCTCGGCCACGGCAATGGCCACCTTCGGCTCGAGCATGAAGTTCAGGAGCTCCTCGCACTCCGGCATGGGGCTGCCCTTGATCACGAACAGGCACTCCTGCCAGGCAAGCCCCCCGGGCGGATCCAGGTAGCCGATATCGTGTCCCTGGTCCTGCAGCGCGCGAATACGCCCGGACCAGCCCTCGGTGACGTAGATCTCGTCCTCGGCCAGCAGGCTCATCAGCTCGGCACCGGAGCTCCAGTACTTGAGCGCCAGGTCGCGGTGCTGGCGGATGGCGTCCCAGACCGCATCCATGTCCTGGATGTTGTTCGGGTCCTGACCGGTCTGCAGCGCGCCGTACCAGATGCGGGTCTTCCACTCGCCCCAGCCGCCGATCTTGCCCTTGTACTTCTTGTCGATGAGCAGTTTGGCGCCCTTCTCCTTCGCCTCGTCATCGCTGATGTGCTTGCGGTTGTAGGCGATGCCGGTGGTGCCGTAGTCGTAGGGCACGGCGGAGAGCTTGCCGTCGGTGATCTTGCGGAAGGGCTTCTGCAGGGTTTCGATCACCAGCTTCAGGTTGGGGATGTTGTCCTCGTTCAGCGTGGTGGACAGCCCCAGGTTGTCATAGCGTGCGTAGTCGAACACGCCCGAGAGATGGGCGATGTTGAATTCGCCGGGCTGACTGGCGCGCACCCGGGCCAGGTACTCGTCGGCGCCGCCGAAGGTGCCGTCGACCACCTTGATGCCCGTCTTCTTGGTGTAGGGCTCGAAGGCATACTTGCGGAAGGCCTCGGAGACCACCCCGCCCCAGCCGTCGAAACGGACCTGCTCCACGGCGGCCTTCGCCTGCCGCGGCGTCAGCAGACCCAGCGGGCCGCCCACGACACCGGCGGCCATGCCGGCCAGGCCCAGTAGCTTCAGGAATGAACGGCGGTCGATATCGCCGTTGCGGTAACGCTCAAGTAGCTGCTCGTAGCGCTTGCTGTCGTCCATGGAGTCGCCTCCTCTCCGGGTTTCGCCCAATGGGACGTTGGTTCGTGTTGTGGTTGCTTTGCTGTGTCAGCGCGCCCGCATGCGGCCGGCCAGGCGTCGAGCCACGGCCGCACCGGTCAGCGGAAGCGCCACGGTGACAATCACCATTACCGTGCCCAGTGCGTTGATCTCCGGGCTGATGGAGTTGCGCAGCATCGCGAAGATCTGCGTGGGCACTGTCTCCACCCCGCCCGGTTTCCAGAAAAGCGTGCCGGTGATGTCGTCGAAGGAAATGGTGAAGCTGAAGAGCATGCCGGCCAGCACGGCGGGCAGCATCAGCGGCAGCGTCACCTCGAAGAAGGTCTGGATCGGTCCGGCGCCAAGGCTCAGCGCCGCATCCTCGTATTCCTTGCGGATACCCACCAGCCGCGCCTGCACCACCAGGATCACGAACGGCAGGGTGAAGATGACGTGGCCGGCCAGCAGCAGCGGGAAGCTCTTCGGCACCGAGAGGAACTGGAGGAACAGCAGCAGTGCCACCGCCAGCACCACCTCGGGCACCAGGATCGGCGCGATGAGCATGGTCGAGACCAGGCGCTTGCCCGGGAAGTCGTAACGCACCATGGCCAGGGATGCGAGCACCCCGAGACTGGTGGAGACCACGCTGGTCATCGCCGCCAGCATCATGGACGTCTTGAACGCCCGCACGATGGCGTCGTTGTTCCACAACTCCACGAACCAGCGGAACGACAGCCCCTCCATCGGGAACGCGCCGAACTGGCTGGAATTGAACGACAGCAGCATCACCACCGCCACCGGGGCGAACATGAACAGATAGACGAGAATCGTGTAAACGCGAATGAACGACCAGCCCGCACCCATCTTCAATCTCCCCTACCGAAAGCTCTTGGCGATCTGATCGATGCCGAGGTAGCGCGTGTACACCGCCACCAGCCCACCGAGCAGGAGCAGCAGCACCAGCGACAGCGCCGAACCCAACGGCCAGTTGAGCTGGGTGATGATGGCCTCGTAGACCAGGTTGGCGAACATGGCGTCCGTGGGACCGCCCAGGATCATGGGCGTGATGTACGTGCCCGCTCCAAGCACGAA
>JASFMS010000275.1:0-4242 GCA_050117435.1 Ectothiorhodospiraceae bacterium
TTCCCGGGCATTCAGGTGACTCTGCTCGCGCGTGGCGCGGCGGCGGCGGACCACGCCGCGGTGGGTGGGCCACGGCAGGCGGCGCGCGAGCTCCGACGCCTGGTTGAATCCGCGTTCACGCAGTCGGCGGGGATGAAGGGGCATGGGAATGACGGCGTCCGGTTGCTCCGTCCTCCCAATGTTCTCGCGCAGCTTTAGATGCAGGAGGTCGCCGAGCAGACGTCCGGCGGCCAGGTCGCCGTGGAACTTGAATCGGCGAATGAAGGCGGCAGCCTCTCCCGTGTAGCTCAGCGGGGCGATGAGCGCGTCGTAAGGTGGCGGCCGGCGTAGGCAGCTTCCGCAGGCGCCGATGTGGTCGGTGACGGGTAGGCCGCAGAGCGGACACGGATAATCGAGCCACGCGAGGTCGCCGGCGCAGGGAGCACAGAGTCCTAGCGGGCCTTCACTGCGCTGGTTGCAGAGCCGGCATTGCGTTCGAATCAGGGCGGAGAGCGCAAAATCCAGCCAGTTGTAAACCGCGCGGATCGTTGTTTGGTTGACAGCGGGTGGGGCCACGATACCATCTGCTCCATGCCGTCCCTGGCGCGCTCAGCATACACGCGGGAACGCCCGCGCGCATGGTGCAAGCCGAAACGGCCCTGCATACGTCCGGGTAGGGCAGCCTTTGCCGGGCGAAACCGTGTTTCTGCAGATCCGGAGTCGACGATGAACGCCCACGACAACAACATTCGCCACGACTGGACGCAGGAGGAGATAGAAGGGCTGTTCTCCCTGCCGTTCCACGAACTGCTCTACCGCGCCCACACCCTCCACCGCGAATACTTCGATCCCGGCGAGATCCAGGTCAGTACGCTGCTGAGCGTCAAGACCGGCGCCTGTCCCGAGGACTGCAAATACTGTCCCCAGAGCGTGCGCTACGACACCGGGCTGGAGCGTGAGAAGCTGCTGGACGTGGAGGAGGTGGTCGCGGCCGCCCGGCGTGCGCGCGAGGCCGGCGCCACCCGCTTCTGCATGGGCGCGGCCTGGCGCCGCCCCAAAGACCGGGATCTGGATCGGATCAAGGAAATGGTAAGCGCCGTGAAGGGCGAGGGCCTTGAGACCTGCGTCACCGTAGGAATGCTGGAGCGCCATCAGGCCGAGGGTCTGAGGGACGCCGGTCTGGACTACTACAACCACAACGTGGATACCTCACCGGAGTACTACGATCAGGTCATCACCACCCGCAGTTTCCAGGATCGACTGGACACCCTGGAGAACGTTCGCGAGGCGGGGATCAACGTCTGCTGCGGTGGGATTGTCGGCATGGGCGAGACGGTCGCCGACCGCGCCAGCATGATCCGCAGCCTGGCGAACCTGCCCCAGCATCCCCAGAGCGTACCGGTAAACCAGTTGGTTCAGGTGCCGGGCACGCCGCTGTACGGCAGCGACCCGGTGGACCCGCTGGACTTTGTTCGCACCATTGCCGTCGCCCGCATCGTCATGCCGGCGTCCTGGGTCAGGCTCTCTGCCGGGCGTACCGGCATGAGCGACGAAACCCAGGCCCTCTGCTTTTTCGCCGGTGCCAACAGCATTTTCTACGGCGACAAGCTTCTCACCACCGGAAACCCGGAAGCGGACCACGACCGGCAGTTGCTCGAGCGCCTGGGCCTGCGCTTCCAGGAGGCACCGGCGGGCAGCGAGGCGTCCGCGCCGACCCCCGTGGCCTGAGTGCGGCGTCGACTGTCATGAGCGCTTTCGACCTGCAGGCGGTCATCCAGGAGCGAAAGAGCCAGGGGCTCTATCGCCGGCCCCGGGTGCTTGACGGGCCCACGGGGCCGCGCGCCACCGAGGGTGGTCGGGGGCTTCTCGTTTTCTGCAGCAACGACTACCTGGGACTCGCCTCGGACCCGCGCATCGCCCATGCCATGACCAAGGCGGCGAGCGAGGGGGGCACAGGCAGCGGTGGCGCGCATCTCGTCAGCGGCCACCGGCAGGAGCACGAAGCCCTTGAGGCGGAGCTCTCCGACTTTCTGGGGCGGGAGCGGACGCTGCTTTTCTCCACCGGCTATGCGGCCAACCTGGGCGTCATCGACGCGCTCCTCGGCCGCGGGGACGGCTGCTTCCAGGATCGGCTCAATCATGCCTCGCTGCTTGACGGGGCGCGCCTCTCCGGCGCCCGGCTCATCCGCTATCGGCACGCGGATGTTGAGGATCTCGCTTCGCGGCTCCACGGCTCCGAGCATCGTCAGCGTCTGGTGGTGACGGACGGCGTGTTCAGCATGGACGGCGATACTGCTCCATTGCGTGAATTGGCCGTATGCGCCCGCGACAACGGCGCCTGGCTGATGGTGGACGACGCTCACGGTATCGGTGTCACTGGCCCGGGCGCGGCGGGCAGCGTTGCCGCCGCGGGTCTCGGCGTTGATGAAGTGCCCGTGCTGGTAGGCACGCTCGGCAAGGCCTTCGGCACTTTCGGCGCGTTCGTTAGCGGAAGCGCCGAGCTGGTCGAATATCTGGTCCAGTGTGCACGAACCTATATCTACACGACGGCGCCGCCCCCGTCGCTGGCCGCCGCCAGCCGGGTGGCTCTGCGGCTGGTTCGTCAGGAGAGCTGGCGCCGTGACCGCCTGCAGGCGCTCATCCATCGATTCCGCCAGGGTGCGGAGCAGCTGGACCTGGCCTTGATGCCGTCGACGACCCCCATACAGCCGCTGGTAGTGGGCGAGGCGGATGCCGCCGTTGCTGCCAGCGAGGGGCTTGAGGCTCGCGGGTTCCTCGTAACCGCGATTCGCCCGCCCACGGTGCCCGCCGGCACGGCCCGTCTGCGCATCACGCTGAGCGCGGCGCACAGCGACGAGCAGGTGGACCGTCTACTCGACGCGCTGGCGCAGACGCCGGAGCTCTCGACGCCGTGAAGCTGTCCATGGAGACACGCGGCGGCGGACCTCCGCTCGTTGCGTTGCCGGGTTGGGCCATGCCCATGGCGGTCATGTGGCCATGGCTGGATACGCTGTCAGCGCGGTGGCGCGTTACCGGCGTCGACCTGCCCGGGCAGGGCGACAGCCCGGACTTTGCGTACGACCTGTCGACGCTGGCCGAGTCCGTCGCCGAAGCCGTGCCCGATGGCAGCGTCGGCGTGGGCTGGTCTCTGGGTGGGCAGATCATCCTGGCGGCGGCACTCGCCGGAGCCCCCTTTCGTGGTCTTCTGCTGGTCGGTGCCACGCCGCGATTCGTAAGCGAAGCGCACTGGCCATGGGCACGTGATGCCGGCGAGGTAACGCATATGCGCCGTCAGCTGACAGCCGACCCAGCCGCCACCGTTCGCGGCTTCGTCTCACTGTTGGCTGCCGGGAGTGCGGATCGGCGGACTGCGGCCCGCCTGGCGCGCCGTGCGGGGGGCGCGGCATTGGGGCTGGAGTCGGGGTTGCGGTGCCTGGCAGAGACGGACCTCCGGCCGTCGCTGCCCGCTTTGGGCACCCGCAGCGTCTGGTTGACGGGCGCCGCCGACGGGTTAGCGCCGCCGGAAGCCGCCCGCGCCGCCGCCGCGATGATGCCGGACGCCCGAGCGCGCGTGGTCGCGGACGCCGGGCATCTTCCATTCATTACCCATCCGGATGCCGTGGGCGACGCCCTGGGATCTCTGCGCACGGAGTGAGAATGCACGACGACGCCATGGTGCCTGACAAGGCCGAGACGCGCCGCGCTTTCGACCGCGCCGCCGACACCTACGATGCCGCTGCCGTGCTGCAGCGGGAAGTGGGGCGGCGTTTGGTGGAACGCCTCGAGATCGTGAAGCTGCAGCCGGACAATGTTCTGGATATCGGTGCCGGCACCGGCGCTACCACGCGCGAGCTGATGCAGCACTACCCCCGGGCGCGCTTCACCGGAGTGGACGTGGCGCCCCGGATGCTGGCGAAGGCCCGCGGGCGGGCGCCCTGGCTTCGAAAGCTGCGTTGCCTGTGTGCCGATGCGGAATCCCTGCCGTTGCGCTCCAATAGCTACGATCTGATTTTCTCCAACCTTGCCATGCAGTGGGTGGGGGATCTGGATCGGGCATTCCGGGAAATCCAGCGCGTGCTGCGGCCGGGTGGCGTGCTGATGTTCTCGAGCTTCGGCCCGGATACCCTGCGGGAACTGCGTGAGGCCTGGTCCGCGGTCGACGGCTACAACCATGTCAATCGCTTCATTGACCTCCATGACGTGGGGGACGCCATGACCCGGGCTCGGCTCGCGGATCCCGTCATGGACATGGAGTACTTCAGT
>JASFMS010000276.1:0-4239 GCA_050117435.1 Ectothiorhodospiraceae bacterium
TCACAGAAAATCGTTTCCTGCTGGGGTAAGCGAAACGGGTTCGACGCGCGTCCCGAGACCGGCAGCCAGACGGAGGTGTCCTATCAATAGCTCTCTGCCCGTAATCCTGCCGGCACTGCACAGCCGACACGCGCCGTCCAAGGACTTTTCCGATGGCTACCCGCCGGTGGCTTACCCGGAAGTGCCGGGGCGCGTCGAGCGGGTGCTGGAAGGTATTCGCCTTGCCTGCGAAATCGATCTGCGAGAAACCCGAGAGCTGGCCGTGGACGGCGTGCGAGCCCTGCACGACGAGGACTACGTGACGTTTCTGCTGGAAATGGCGGAGAGTCTGAACGAAGGCGAGGAGTACATTCCTTCCATCTTCCATCCCGATCTCAGTCGGGGTCCTCTGGAGTTTCGGGGCGGCATGTTCACCGCCGAGATCGGAACCCCGATCGGTCCCGCGACCATCGAAGCTGCCCTGAATTCGGCGGCCGCCGCCGAGGAGGCCGCGAGGGTGGCTGTCCGCGACTCCCGCCACACCGTGGCGCTATGCCGGCCGCCCGGACACCACGCGACCCGACGGCGCTACGGCGGCTACTGTTTCTTCAACAATGCCTATCTGGCGGCGCGGGTTCTTTCCGGGTCGGGCCGCTGCGCCGTTGTGGACGTGGACTATCATCTCGGCGACGGCAGTCTGGACTTTGCCACCGAGTCCACCCCCTATTTCTCGCTGCACGCCGACCCCTGGCTCAACTACCCGCATGCCCACGCCGGCCTCGACAGCGAAAAGCCGGGTGCGTACCTTCGCACGCTGCTCGACGGCACGGATTCCGCCGGCTATCTGAAGGTCCTGGACGAGAGCCTGGAGACGCTCAAAGGGCTGCGGCCGGACTACGTGGTTCTGTCCCTGGGATTCGATGCCCTGGGCACAGACGAGATTCAGGATGCCCGGGTGGATTTGCGCCCGGAAGACTACGGTGCCATTGGTCAGCGAATCGCGGACCTGCCGTGTCGGGTGGTGGTGCTTCTGGAGGGGGGCTACGACCTGGACTCCCTCGATGCCTGTGCAGCCCATTTCTTCCGGGGATTTACCCGTTGAGGATGCCCCCCCGAACCGCATCCCCGTACGCGCGGGCGCACCGTGTCGAGAACGGCGTTCACGGTAGCCAGACCGACGTGTCGGAAGTGGCGGGTCGCGCCTGTCTAGCGATTCATCACCGTGTGGATTACGCGGTCCTTTTCGAAGTAAACCGTGAAGTCGGCGTACTGCCAGCGCGTGATCGGCGGATCGCCCACCGCGGGAATCACGTGTTGCGGATCGCCGAACCGGCTTCGTACCGCGTCCATCGTGACGCCGCTGCGCGGTCGGTTGACGTTGCTGGCGTTCGCCTGCTGGACCGCATCCATCAAGAGTTCGTCGGCATAGGCGGTGGGTGCCAGAAGGCAGAGGACGAGCAGACAGGACGCGATGCGCTTCATGTACAGAGACTCCGCAAACTTTTGGGCTCATGGTAGCACCAGGGGTATGGGCGGCGAAAAGAACAACGACGGGGTATTGTGGTGAAGTTCACACAACCGCTGGTCGAGGGCCGGCTGCTGCGCCGCTACAAGCGGTTTCTGGCCGACGTGGAACTGGCGGACGGCGCGGTGATTACCTGCCATTGTCCGAACACGGGTTCCATGCTGGGATGCGCGGATCCCGGGCTCCGCGTATGGTTGAGCCGGTCGGACAATCCGAAACGAAAGTACGCGCACACCTGGGAACTGGTGGAAACGTCCGACGCCGTGACCGTCGGTATCCACACGGGCCGGACCAACGATATCGTCGCCGAGGCCATTCGGGACGGACACCTTCCGGAGTTGAGCGGCTATGGCTCGCTGCGTCGCGAGGTGACGGTTCCGGACGCGCCCATGCGCGCTGATTTTCTACTCAGCGAGCACGACAATGGCGCGGCGGACTGCTTCGTGGAGGCCAAGAATGTCACCGCGGCGGTGGAGGCGGGAATCGCGCTGTTTCCCGATGCGGTCAGTAGCCGGGGAACCCGGCACCTGGAGGTGCTGGCAGGTCTGTCCCGGCAGGGTGGCCGGGCCGCGCTTGTGTTCTGCGTCCAGCGCGGCGACGTCCGGGAGGTCCGGCCGGCGGATGAAATCGATCCCGAATACGGTCGCGCCCTTCGCCGGGCCATTTCCCACGGGGTGGAGGTGTTCGCACTCTGCGCGGACGTTTCGCCGGCGGGACTGAGGGCCGCGGAGTGCGTGCCGGTGGTTTGCCCATGAGGTCGGAGATGGCGGCAGCCGGTCGACCGGGGCTCTCCTGCCGGAGGTGGCGGCCGATCCCGAAGACAAGAAGCTCCGCCGGGCCGTGTGCCCGGGTGCTATGACCGATACGAGGAACTAGAGCCCAGTCCATGTTCAGACCCCTGCAGCTTTTCATCGGCCTGCGGTATACGCGGGCGAAACGCCGCAACCACTTCGTATCGTTCATTTCCCTGAGCTCCATGCTGGGCATCGCCATAGGCGTGACGGCCCTGATTACGGTGCTTTCGGTGATGAACGGTTTCGAGAAGGAACTGCGCCAACGCATTCTGGGCATGGTCTCCCATGCCACCGTCAGCGCTTTCAGCGGTCCGCTGGAGGACTGGCACAAGGTCGTCGGGGAGCTCCGGGGGCGGCCGCACGTTCAGGGGGTCGCGCCCTATGTTCACGGCGAGGTCATGCTGACGCGCGGCTCAGCCGTTACCGGCGCGCTGATCAGGGGCATCCTGCCCGAAGACGAGCGGCAGGTATCCGATGTGCTGGACAATATCGTCGCCGGCGACATCAGCAAGCTGAAGGCCGGGAGCTACGACATCGTGCTGGGCAGCGGGCTGGCCGCGAACCTGGGCGTGGGGCCGGGCGACACCGTGACAATGGTGACGCCGGAGGCACGACGGACGGTCGCCGGCGTCCTACCGCGCATTCGCCGATTCACCGTGGCCGCCATCTTCAGCGTGGACATGGCTCAGTACGACCGATCCCTTGCCGTGGTCCACCTGGCCGATGCGCAACGTCTGTTCAACATGGGTGACGGGGTAAGCGGCGTGCGGTTGGAGTTCGATAATCTGTTCGCGGCGCCACGCCTCGCCAAGGAGGCCGCCAAGTCCCTGCCGGGGCTCTACCGCGTTCGTGACTGGACCATGCAGAACCGCAACTTCTTCCGCGCGGTGGCCACCGAAAAGACCGTGATGTTCATCATTCTTCTTCTGATCGTCGGCGTCGCGGCCTTCAACATTGTCTCCACGCTGGTAATGGTGGTGACGGACAAACAGGCGGACATCGCGATTCTGCGGACCCTGGGGGCGACACCCCGGACGATAATGGGGGTTTTCATCATTCAGGGGGCCGTGATCGGTGTGGTGGGAACATTGCTGGGCCTCATTGGCGGAATCGCTCTGGCCCTGAACGTGGAAACCATAGTGCCGGCGATAGAGCAGTTCTTTCACGTCAAATTCCTTCCGGCGGATGTCTATTTGATCAGCGAGTTGCCATCGGATCTTCATATGCAGGATGTGGTGAGAATCGCCGTGGCGGCACTCGGGCTGTCGCTGGTCGCGACGCTGTATCCGGCGTGGCGGGCGTCACGCACGGCTCCGGCGGAGGCGTTGCGCTATGAGTGAACGTCAGTCGGTCCTCGCCTGTCGGGACGTGGTCATGGAGTTCCGGGAGGGCGGCCTCAAGGTGCCGGTGCTGAAGGGAATAAGCCTGAGCGTCGCACCGGGCGAACAGGTGGCGGTCGTCGGGCGCTCCGGGGCGGGCAAGAGCACCCTTCTCCATATACTCGGTGGACTGGAAGACCCGGTGCGCGGCGAGGTCTGGGTGGGGGGCGACAGCTTCACCCGCCTGAAGGCCGTAGCCAGAGGCCGCCTGCGGAACAGACGCCTGGGCTTCGTCTATCAGTTTCACCATCTCCTGCCCGAATTCTCGGCACTGGAGAACGTCGCGATGCCGCTGCTCATACGCGGTGACTCAACACGTTCCGCCACCGTTGCCGCGGAGGAAATACTGGACCGTGTTGGCCTGCGCGAACGGCTGCGCCACAAGCCCGGCGAGCTTTCCGGCGGCGAGCGGCAACGCGTGGCCATCGCCCGGGCGCTGGTGACGCGACCCGACTGCGTGCTCGCGGACGAGCCCACGGGCAATCTGGACCGGCAGACGGCGGAACGCATCTTCGAGCTGTTCCGGGAGCTCAACCGCAGCTACGGAACCAGCCTCGTGCTC
>JASFMS010000277.1:0-4222 GCA_050117435.1 Ectothiorhodospiraceae bacterium
CAGTGTCGATCGGGATACCTTGCGCCAGGCGTTGGTGCGAGCGTCCATCCTGTCCAACGAGAAATACCGCGGAGTGCGCTTTGTGATCGAAGACGGCAGCCTGCGCATTCAGTCGAACAATCCGGAGCAGGAGGAAGCTCAGGAAGAACTGACGGTGGAGTTCGCCGGCGACAACGTCGAGATCGGATTCAATGCGAGCTACATGCTGGATGCACTGGCAGCCGTGGACGAGCCGACGGTGGATATCTATGTCACCGACGCCAATAGCAGTGCGCTTGTGCGCGGCCATGGGGCAACGGACAGCAAGTACGTCGTTATGCCCATGCGTCTGTAGGGCGCTTCGCGCAGCGTAGCGCCAGCGTTGATGGGGGTGAACTATCTACATGTCGAAAACCTTCGGAATATCCGACAGGTCGACCTGGAGCTTGGTGACGCCGTAAACCTGTTCGTCGGCGCTAACGGCGCCGGCAAGACGAGCCTTCTGGAAGCTGTGCATTTCCTCGCCCGGGCGCGGAGTTTCCAGAATGTGCGCAATGAGCGATTGCGTCGCCATGGGCAGCAGCGGCTTTTGGTGCGGGCAACGGTGGCACGGGGCAAGGATGTCCACCGTGTGGTGATGTATCGGGATGGTAAACAGTCCGGTGCTCGCCTTGACGGTGTTGAGCTGCGGTCACTGTCAGAGGTTGCGCGACTGTTTCCGCTTCAGGTTCTGACCACAGAATGTCAGCGCCTGCTGACGGACGGCCCGGATGCACGGCGGAGCCTGATGAATTGGGGCGTGTTCCACGTGGAACATGGGTACCGTGATGAATGGCGGGGATACCATCGCGCGCTGCGGCAGCGCAATGCGGCGCTGCGATCGCGGGATTCCCGGCTGGCGACCGCCTGGGAGCCGGAGATGGCCGAACGGGCGCGCCGCATCGACGAGGGGCGCCAGGTCTATCTGGAGCGTCTTCTGCCCTTGGCCCGACAACGCTGGGCGAAGTGGCTCGATGCCCAGGACATTGAAGCCAGGTATCGTCGCGGCTGGGCCACCGGCACCGAGCTCCTCGAGGTCCTACGCGACAGCCGCGAGCGCGAGATGGATCTGGGCTACAGCCTCTACGGGCCGCACCGGGCCGATTTACGTCTTTACGCGGCTGGTATCGAGGCCACGGGCGTACTGTCCCGTGGCCAGCAGAAGCTCGCCGTTATCGCCTTGCGGCTCGCGGAATGCGAGCTGCACGCCGCAGCATCCGGCCACACTCCTCTGTTGCTCGTGGACGACCTGGCGGCGGAACTGGACAGCACGTACCGCGCTGCCGTGCTGGAGGACATGCTTGCCGTGAAGGCGCAACGATTCTTCACGGCGATCGACGCCGACTCCCTACCGCTTCCTGCGGACCTCACACGAGTGTTCCACGTGGAACAGGGCGCCTGCCGGGAGTGATATAATGCGTCGGTTCACAGGAAGGTACCCTATATGACCGCACAGACCGAATACGATTCCGCTCAAATCAAGGTGCTCCGGGGGCTCGACGCTGTACGCAAGCGCCCCGGCATGTACATCGGCGACACCGATGACGGCACCGGCCTGCACCACATGGTCTTCGAGGTCGCCGACAACTCCATCGACGAGGCTCTTGCCGGCTATTGCTCCGAGGTGGAAATCACGATCCACGGCGACAACTCGGTCACGGTGACCGACAACGGTCGCGGGGTCCCGGTCGATATTCACCCGGAAGAAGGGCGTTCGGCTGCCGAGGTCATAATGACGGTCCTCCACGCCGGAGGTAAGTTCGACAACAATTCCTACAAGGTCTCCGGCGGTCTCCATGGGGTGGGTGTGTCAGTTGTCAACGCCCTCTCCGACCGGTTACGTCTCATCATCAAGAAGAACGGCAAGATCCACACCCAGGAATACCGTGGCGGCGAACCCACCGCTCCGCTCAAGGTTGTAGGTGAGACCGAAGACACCGGCACGCAGATCACGTTTCATCCCAGCCCCGAAATCTTTACCAACATTGATTTCAACTATGACCTGCTGGCCAAGCGCTTCCGCGAGCTGTCCTTCCTGAACCCCGGTGTGCTCATCTCCCTGAAGGACGAGCGTACGGACAAGGAAGACCGTTTCGAGTACGCGGGGGGAATACGGGCTTTCGTCGAGCATCTCAACAAAAACAAGACCCCGCTGAACAAGACCGTTTTTCACCTGACAGGCTGGCGCGACGAAATCGCCGTGGAAGTGGCGATGCAGTGGAACGACTCCTATCAGGAGAGCATCTTCTGCTTTACCAACAACATTCCCCAGAAGGACGGCGGCACGCACATGGCGGGCTTCCGGGCCGCACTGACGCGAACGCTGAACCAGTACATGGAGGCCGAGGGCTACGCCAAGAAGCTCAAGGTCACGCCCACCGGGGACGATATTCGGGAAGGCCTCACGGCGGTGGTATCCGTGAAGGCTCCGGACCCGAAATTCTCGTCACAGACCAAGGACAAGCTCGTCTCCTCCGAGGTCAAGGGCGTGGTGGAGTCCGCGCTTGCCGAGTCCCTGGGGGAATACCTCTACGAGAACCCCAACGACGCCAAGGCCATCGTCGAGAAGGTCGTTGACGCCTCGCGGGCGCGGGAAGCCGCGCGGAAGGCGCGCGAAATGACTCGCCGCAAGGGCGCCCTCGACGTCGCCGGCCTGCCCGGAAAACTGGCAGACTGCCAGGAGCGTGATCCGTCCATGTCCGAGCTCTACCTCGTAGAGGGCGACTCCGCCGGGGGCTCCGCCAAGCAGGGCCGGGACCGCAAGTATCAGGCCATTCTGCCGCTGAAGGGTAAAATCCTGAACGTGGAAAAGGCCCGCTTCGACAAGATGCTGTCCTCTGCCGAAGTGGGTACGCTGATCACCGCACTCGGTTGCGGTATCGGCAAGGAGGAGTTCGACCCGGACAAGCTTCGTTACCACCGCATCATTATCATGACGGACGCGGACGTGGACGGCTCCCACATCCGTACCCTGCTCCTCACGTTCTTCTACCGTCAGATGTCGGAACTGGTGGAACGCGGCCACATCTACATCGCTCAGCCCCCGCTTTACAAGGTGAAGCGCGGCAAGCAGGAACACTACGTCAAGGACGAAAAGGAACTGACCAATTACCTGCTCCAGCTGGCCCTGGCCAACGCCCGACTCTATCCGGGCGACAACGCCCCGGAAATCGGTTCCGAGGGGCTTGAGGCGCTCATACGGCAGTACCTGTCGACGATGGAGATGATCGACCACCTGTCGCGGCGTACGGACCCGAAGATCCTTGAGGCCATGATCGACATGCCGGCCCTGGAAGAGGACGCCCTGCGGGACGGCACGCGCCTTCAGACGTGGTTCGAGCAACTGGTGGAGAAAGTGAACCGCAATCAGCCGACGGGCACCGACTATCGTTCCCGAGTCCAACTGGGACCGGACGGTGGCTTCCAGGACGCGGTCATCACCAAGCGGATGCACGGGATCCTGTATCCCTATCCCTTCCCCGCCCAGTTCTTCCTGTCCCAGGAGTACGAAACCATCCGCCGTCTCAGTGAGGCGCTGGACGGTCTCCTGGCCGCCGACGCGGAAATACGCCGTGGCGAGCGCGCTCAGCCCGTTACGGAGTTTCGCCAGGCCGTCACCTGGCTAATGGAGGAAGGCAAGCGCGGCTTGAGTATCCAGCGCTACAAGGGCCTGGGGGAGATGAATCCGGACCAGCTGTGGGAGACCACCATGGATCCGGATACCCGGCGTCTGCTTCAGGTGCGCATTGAGGATGTGGTGGCGTCGGACGACATCTTTACCACGCTGATGGGCGATCATGTGGAGCCCCGGCGCGACTTCATCGAGAAGAACGCCCTGGCCGCCACCAATCTGGATATCTGACGGGCGAAGCCGGGAGCCCGCGGTGTGGGCTCCCGGTGGTATTCAGTTAGCGGGCGATATCAACCCGCTCCCCTGACTTTCCTCTGATACGCCGTACCCTCGTAGCCAAGCTCGGAGATCTCCGGCATCTGCGCCTCGATCCACTCCTCGACGTCACGCATCAGGGCATCCGAACTGGCATAGTCCGATGCTCGCACGGGCTTACCGATGCGTACGCGCACCGTGCCCTTGCGCTTGCGCAGCCCCTTCTTCGGCCAGAGCTCGCCGGCGTTGTGCGCCACCGGCACCACCAACGCGCCGGTGCGAAAGGCCAGGACTGCGCCACCCTTGCCGTACCGGCCC